>JBFGZP010000103.1:0-9967 GCA_041586695.1 Thauera sp. | reverse complement strand
GATCTGGGGAGCTTCACACGCGCAGGCGAGGCCGTCGGGAGAACCCAGTCCGCCGTCAGCCTGCAGATCCGGCGCCTGGAAGACATGCTGGACAGCGAGCTGTTCGTGCGTGGCACTCACCGCATCCGCCCTACCGAACAGGGCAAGACGCTGATCGAGTACGCAAGGAGAATGCTGGCCCTGAACGATGAGGCGGTCAGCTGCATGCGCAAGCCGAAAGTCGCGGGCTGCATCCGGCTCGGCGCGCCGCACGAATACACCGCCTCGCTTGTGCCGGTGATCCTCGGCAAATTTGCCCAGTCGCACCCGAACGTAATGCTCGAAGTTACCTGTGACCTGAGCAAGAACCTGCTCGCGCGCATGGCGAAGGACGAGTTCGACCTTGTGATCGCTCTTCACGACAATCCTGACGATTCGAGCGGTACGAAGGTACTGAGCGAGCCGATGATATGGGTCACCAGCCGCGACCATGCGCGGCACCAGCAGCAGCCGCTGCCTTTGGTGGTCGCACCCGAGCCCTGTATCTACCGCAGTCGCGCGCTCGAATACCTGAAGAAGCTGGAGTTGCCCTGGAATATTACCTATACGAGCTCCAGCTACAGCGGCATCAGCGCAGCGGTGCGCGCCGGCCTTGGCGTCACCGTCCTGGCCAAGAGCACCGTTCCGGAAGGCTTGCAGGCACTGGGCGATCGTGATGGATTTCCCGAGATGGGCCATCTCGATGTGAGACTGCACACCTCCCCCGAGAACTCCAGCGAAGCCGTGCTCAGACTGGCCGGCTATATTGCGAGCAGCCTGTGACGGTGTCGCCGAGCGCTCAACATCCAGATTGACCCCGACATCGGCGAGGCAACAAACAAGCTCACCGACTTGCGCGCGGACCTGGGCAAGCTGAGGGGCAGGATTGTCGCGGTCATCGTGCGAGTGTGCAACGGCGCGCGCGGAGCGGCCGATTCCGAGCACCTGTCACGCCACTCCTCGGCCTCGGGGTCGATGGCAAGATCGCCGCTTCTGATGGCGATGCGCACGACGTTGCCGGTCTCGGCCAGGGTGAAGTCATGGACCACTTCGTGCGCCGCGCCGGGCCGCCGCGATGGCAGCGACGTCGATCTTGTGCATCGTCATCATGGCTTCGAAGGCGCGCCTGGCCTCCTCGCCCCCCGCGGCCAGAGCCTCGGTCAGCACGCGCGGGGTGATCTGCCAGGAAACACCCCACCGGTCCTTGCACCAGCCGCAGGCGCTCTCTGCCCCGCCGTTGCCGAGGATGGCGTTCCAGTAGCGATCGGTCTCGTCCTGGTCGTCGGTAGCGATCTGGAACGAAAAGGCCTCGGTCTGCCGGAACGCCGGGCCACCGTTGAGGCCGAGGCAAGGGATGCCCGCGACTGTGAACTCCACCGTCAGTACCTCGCCGGCTTTGCCGGATGGGTAATCAGCTGGCGCTCGGTGGATGGCAGTCACCCGACTGTCGGGGAAGGTCGCGGCGTAGAAGCGAGCGGCATCCTCTGCGTTCTTGTCGAACCAGAGGCAGATCGTGTTCTTGTGCATGGTCTCTCCTTTCGTATCGCAACAGCACGTGCTGGGCAGTGGTTGCGCCTGCTTAGCGGGTTGCAATGCCGCCCGCTCGATGCCGAACGGGTCGTCGCGCAGCCCCCGGTCGTCACCCCAGAACTGGCGCTCGTAAGGGGCGGGCACCCGGTGCAGTCTGGCTGCGTAGTCCGGGATTCAGTGCGTGCGAGGGTGGATAGGGCATCCATGATCGGTCTCCTTCGGGTGGGTGGCCGAATCGACATCGGTTCGCCCGATCGGCGGGCGGATTCCGGCGCGACCGTACTCCATGCGCGCAGGGTCTGAACATGCCTCAATACCTCTGCGCAGTGGATCCGATTTCAGCAATTCAATGGGCGAGCTACCAAGGGAGGCCCCCGGGCGAAAGGCAAAGGACCCGCGACGAAAGATCCATCCATCCCCAGACCGCCGCCCCAGGACATCGAGATCGGACCACCCCGCTAACACGCATCCGGCACCCGGACCAAGGCTGAAGCCCGCAACACTCTCGCGTGCCCCAACTCCCGCCCCAGTGGCTCCTCGAACTCCGGCTCGCGATGCACTTCCACCACCATCGCCGTCAGCGGCGCATCGTCGCTCAAGCCCGCCAGCCGCAAGCTGCGACGCACGTCATCGAGCGCGAAGCCGCCTTCGCCTAGCAGCACCGGCGGCTGCGGCGGCACGACCATCACCGCGAACACCGGTGGCGGCGCGGGAGGCCGCAGCGGCGCGCGCAGCAGCAGCAGGTTCTGCCACGCCGCACCATCGCCTTGCCGCACGCGGGCATAGAGCAAGGCCCACAGCCGCGTCTTCGGATTCGGCGGGCGCAACTGGCGGCCTTCGTACACCGGCGTCGCATAGGGGGCACGCACGATGACTCCTGCGGCTACGCGCGCAGCCTGGCAGGTCAGCGGCGGAGGCGGGTGCTGCACGCCGGCCACGCGCAGCGGCGGGCCGTAGCGGCCCTGGGCGGTGCACCAGCGACCATCGGCATGGCCGACGCGGATTTCGTACGTGTACATGCCGAACAGCTCGGGCGCTGCTTCGCTCGACCCCTCGGGCAGCGGCACCAGGCCATAGACGGCGTTCGCTGCATCGCGCTTCGGCAGCCCTTGCATCGCCCGTGCGCCGTTGTCGTCATGAGACTGGCCGACGTCGATCATGCGCACCCATTCAGGGTCGATCGGCAACGACGGCTCGGGTGCCCGCTCGGGGATGTGCTCGTCGGTGAGCAGGGGGTCGGGGGCGAGCGCAAGCACGCGCACGAAATACGCGTCGCCCGGGTCGAGCGGCGGCTGCGCGAACTCGAACCACAGGCGCCGGTGCCGCGGCTCGCTAGACGAATAGTCCTCGGCGGCTTGGTAGGGCGTCAACGCGATGCCGGCCGACGCCAACTGCGGCACCTGAGAAGGCGGCGTCGCCACCGGCACGGTGATGGCCGGCACCATCAAGGGCTCGGCGGGCTCGTCGCCGCCCCCTTCGAACTCGGGCGTCAGCTCATAATTCAAGGTCAGCTCGGCGGGGAACTCGGGCGGCTCGGCCTGCAGGTTCGGCTTGGGGTCGAACGCATCGAAGAACACCAGTTCGCACGACTGGCGCTGCGGCGCGCGCGCGTTGCCCGCTTCGACACCGGCCGCCGCGTTCGGCGCGATGGCGGTCGGCAGCTGCAGTGCGCCCACCAGTTCGCGCGCGCCGAGCGGCCCATCGCCTCGTTGCACGCGGCGGTGCACCGCGATGGCCGATGGCGTCAACCCGCGCCAGCTCCAGTCGCGGTCCAAGCTCAGTCGCAGCACGTTGATCCACTGTTGCGTCGCATCGGCATCCGAAGACAAGGTCAGCGCCGAGCATTCGGGCGAAAGCGTGTGGCGTAGCGCCGCCGAGCAACCGAACACCGTGCGCCTGCCGGCTCGACCGGCCAGCGTCAGATCATGGTGGTCCAGCCCCAGCTCGTTTGCCAGGCGCTCGGCCGGGCGCGGCACCGAGCCGTCGGGCGGCGGCAGGCGGAAGAAGAAGCTGCGCAGCGCGGGCGCTTCCGCGGCCCAAGGCGCTTCGGCCGCTGCGATCGCATGCAGCTGCACGACCACCGGGATGCCATGGCGCGCCGCTTCGTCGGCGAAGTAGTTCGCGTCGTCCCGGCCGACTGCACGCAAGGTCAGCCGTAGGTCGCGCGCCGTCGGCAGCGGCAGCGGCTGCGCAGCCGGCGCCGGCACAGCGAAGTCGGCGAGCCTCGCGATGTCCTGCAGGTCGACATCCACCTCCAGGCTCTCCGCAGCGCCGAAGTCGCGTCGCGCGGTGTACAGCTCTTGCCAGGGGCCGCCGTCGGCATCGAGGGCGCGCACCTCGACGACGATCTCAAGGGCTGTGACATCCGGGTCGGGCAGGCCGAAGGGGCGCTGGCGGCCGGCGGCGATGTCGGCCTGCAAGGCTGTCACCAGCGCGGCGAAGCTGCGGCCCGCGTCCGTGTAGAGGATGTCGGGATGCCCGAGTAGCGGCCGCGCCACGACCAGCCTGGGGTCGGCGCGCGTCGGTCGTTGCGTCACCTCCACCGCACCTGGCCGCTTGCGCCGGCGGAAGCCGATGGTCGCGGTGTAGTGCTCGTCGCGCGTCGGCGGCGCGGCCTGCGGTGGCAACGGCGCGTCGGGCAAAGGCCCGCCGCAGCTCAGGTCGACGAGCCGGACGCGGAACTCGTAGTCGCGGCCGTATTGCAGCGGCACTGTTTCCAGGCCGGTGGGTTCGAAGCGGCGGTTGCGGCCGAGGCGCAGGCCGTCCGCGGCGGCATCGAAGCCGAGGTCGTCGCGTTGATGCAGGCGCACCAGGTCGTCGTCGGCCAGCACCAGCGATGCCCCGTGCCACGCGGTGAAGTAGCGCGGCATCCAGTAATCGGCCGGCCGTGCGGGCGCGATGCGCACCGGCACCACCTCGACCTGGCCTTCGCCTTCGTAGGGTCCGATCACCAGCGGGCCGACGCGCAGGTCCTCGACGCTGCGCAGGCGCTGCAGCGACTGCCAGTCGCCGCCTTCGCCGGCGAAGCGCACGTCGACGCGATAGCCTGCGGTGCCGATCGGTGCGTCGATGGCGATGCTGGCCTGATGGTTCAGCCACTCGGCCACCTGCTCGTCGTCCCATGCGAGGCGGATTGCATCGCCAGTGTCGGCGGGCGTGGCGTCTTCCGGCCTGGCCTGTTTCTGCCTGCCGTCCTCGCCGACCTGCGCGCCGTGCACCATGCGGGCATGGCCATGGTCGTATCGCTGCGCGTCGCGCTCGATGTCGTCGAGCACCAGGTTCGGTTTGTCGATCGGGAAGAGCACCGCGGCATACAGTGGCCGACTCTGCGCGAGCGGCGGGATGCGGGCCGCATACGACACCGCGACACCCGCGACGCCGGCCCCGTCGCTGGCGGCACCAAGCGTGACATACAGCCAGCCGCCGCGCGCGAACAGGCCGGCGTCGGGCGTGATCTCCGCCTCGCCCATCAGCCCCAGCTCTTCAGCCAGCCGCGGCTGCCGCAAGGCGAGCGCGAGCACCTGGCCCCAGCGCAGGCTCGACTTCAGCACCACCGGCGCCGGCGGCTGGCTCTCGTGCGCTTCGTGCAACGCGCAATCGAACTCGTCGCCATCGACCAGATGCGGGCTCAGCTCGCGGCTGCCGACGACGGTGCGATAGCTCGGCGTCACCGCCTTGCGGTAGCGCGGCGCGATCGCACCCGGGCCCGGTGAAGGCGCGGGGTCGATGTCGATCTGCCGCGCCAGCTCCGTGAACAGCGCGGCCTTCTGCAACGGCGGCGCTTCGAGGTTCAGCGGCAGGCTCGCGACCACGTCGGCCGCACGCGGCACATGGGCGAGGCTGTCGATCAGTCTCGCCTCGAAGCTCAGGTTCGCATCGGCGAAGTTCGGCAAGCCGGCGCCCAGCGCCGTCAGCGGGCCGCGCAAAGGCACGCACAAGAAGCGCAGGCGCAGCGTTCCGGCACCGGCATCCCACCGCTGTGGAAACGCGAGCAGGGTCAGTGCAGCGGTTTCGAGGGCCATGGTCGCCTCACACTTGTTCGATTGCCGTCGCCACGAGGGCGGCAAGTGGGTTCGCCCCGGCGGCCAGCGCAAACAGTCCCAGCGGCAGCGTCTGCTCGAACTGCGTCGTGATCTCGCGCTCCTCTTCGAACAGCCAGGCCACCTGCACCGTCGCCGCAGCATGGAGCTCGGCCCAGATCGTCACCCTCTTCGGATCGACTCTCTGCAGGCGCGCCATCGCGTCAACACCGAACGACAGGCCGAGCAGCCCCGCGAGCAGCTTGGCGCGCACCTCCATGCCGAGCATCACGCCGGGCTGCAAGGTCTGTGGGATTAACGTGTAGCCGTAGTGCACAGTCGCTTCGACCTCGATCAGGTTCTTGATCAGGTCGCCGCCTATCGACGCCACGGTGCCGACCCCGAGCTCGATCAGGGGCTTGCCGTCCTCGGCGATCGCGAGCACGAAACGGAACTGCCCGCCCGCGAACAGCACCGGCGGGATGATGGCCTGCTGCACGTCGCCGCGCATCTCGACTGTGATGCGGCCGCGCGTCGCGCCGCTGAGCGCGGCATCGAGCTGGCCGCGGATTTCGAAGCGGCCCTGGAACTTGCCGACGCCGATGTCGATGCGCTCGTTGGCCTGCTTGGGCAGGCGCAGCTGCAGGCGGATCTGCACGATGAACGACGGGCTCGGCCCGTTGCCGGCGCTCACATCGACATCGACGTCGAAACCGATCTTCACGAACTGGCCGAGCACGTCGACGATTTCCTGCACCGCCTTCAGCGCCGGGCCGAGCACCAGAGTCGGATCCGCAAGACCGGGTTTGCCGTCGCTCGCGGCCTTGAACGCCGAGCGCAGGATGAACAGCACGTCCGACACCTCAGGCGGCAGGCCGTCGATGTGCAGCCTCAGGTCGTCGGGTTGCGGCATGCCGATCGCCCACGACACTGCACCGCCGATGGTGTCAAGGCCGAGCCGGATCATCGGCGCGGGCGGAAAGCCGCGCTGCATCGTCCACTCGCCGCCCTTGGCGAGATCGGCTACGGGCGGCGTGAACAGGAAGGTGCCGTTGAGCAGCGTCCAGGCCGCGGCCGCGTTCAACTGAAAGATCGCGTTGCCCTGGCACTGCAGTGCGAACGCCGGGCGCGGGAACAGTCCGTTGGCCTGGGTCAGCGCATACGGGTCCGCCACCAGCGGCGCGGCGCTCACCACCGTGCCCTGGCCCGGCGTGACGCTGGGTGCAGGGAACAGCACGCGACCCGACGACGTGCTCATCAGCAAGCCGAATTCGGTGGCCGGCGCGGGCTGGTAGGCGAGCGCTGCGTCGCGGAACACGAAGGCCGCTTCCCCGTCGCGCCGGATCACCGGCAGGCCGCGGCGCGGGTCGACCGGCGAGACGTCGCGCGTCTTGCCGTCGATCCGCACCGGTGCCCATTGGCCGGCGCGCGGCAGGCCCGGGCTGCCGCTGGCCGCGAGCACGAAGCGTGGCGGCACCGGGTTGCTCGCGTCGCGCGCAACTTCGAGGCTGCTCAATTGCATCGGCAGCGTGCCACCGAGCTTGATCGCGGCATCAAGCGGCCCGCCGACGGTGTGGCTCAGCGCCTTCATCAGCGCATCGAACTCGGCCGCGCCGGGCACGGTGCCGGAGCCGTCGAATTCACCATTCGCGGCCACCACGTCCACCGGCTTGATCTGGATGTAGCCGACGTGATCGCGAATCGGCACCAGCTTGTCGGCAGCCGGGTTGCCGGGCTCGGGCTGCAGGTGCAGGTCGGCGTCATAGCGCACTTCCTGCCACGTCCAATTGGCATCCACTTCGATCAGCGGCCGCGGCATGATGCGCACGTTGCGGATGTTGCGGAAGGCCTTGACGACGCCGGTCTCGATCTTCGCGTAGCGCTTGCAGTCGCCGTGCTCGATCGAATTCCAGCCGCTGTCGAAACGCGTCACTTCTCCCGAGTTGCGTCGCTCGATGATGATCGATCGCACCATACGGCACTGGGGCGTCCACAGCCGCGACTGCAGCTCGATCACTTCGTATGAGGTGCGCCCGACGAGCACGTCGAAGCGCACCTGCGTGACGCCGGTGCCCTCCTTCGCCGGGGGCGGGGGCAGCCCGCGGCGCCAGCGGCTGAAGGTGCTCAGGCCGTAGCCCGACAGGTCGGCGCGGTGCAGCGGCACACCGTTCTCGAAGGTCGTGTCGACGACCTTGTTAACCTCGTCGCTCAGCACGCTGGCGAGGCCGTTCTTGTTCGGCTGCCGCAGGTTCGGCGTCTGCGTCATCAGGCCGGGCATCGTGCGCGCCGTGTCTGCCGCACCGTCGGGCAGGCCGGCGCCGGTGGCGAGCAGCCGCAGCTGGCGTGCGGCTTCGAACACGTCGCCGGGACCATCGACGAAGCTGGGCTGGTGCAACAGCGCGAGGATCGGCGGAGGGCCGAAGGCCTGCTCGAAGCGCTGCTCCATGAACGCGAACGCATGCATCCCGAACGGCAGGCCGAACAGCGCTGCCGCGCGCCGCTGCCCGTTGGCGACGGCCGCGATCTCGTCGCCGACCAGGCCCGGCAGCGCCGGCACGAGCTTCACGCTGGCCGCTCCCACCAGCGTCGGGCCGCCATGGCTCGTCGAGAAAACGACCTCGTCGATCACGCCCACCTTCTTGTTGGCCAGCACGTGCACCGGCTCCCAGTGCACCTGCGGTTGCATAAACAGGCGCACGTGGCGCAGCGGCCAGTTCATCCGGTTGCGGTCGTCGATCACCAGTGGTGTCTCGGGCGCGCTCTCGATCGCGATGCCGAACTGTTGGTCGCGGCCCGACAGGTCGAGCAGCGCGAGATGCGTGCGCTCGGCATCGAGAACGCCACGGAACTTGTTGCGGGCACGGTCATCTCGCGCGGCGTCGGGCGGCTGCTGCGGGAAGCTAACGGCATCGCTCAGGCGCACTTGCACGCCCGGTTCCACGCCCGCCGACCACGCCAGGTCGGTGCGCAGCGCCGAAGCGGCGATGCGCACGTTCAGGTGCTCGACGCTCCAGTTGTTGGCGTAAGGGTCGGGCAGCATCGGCTGCGCGAAGCGCACGTCGAACACCAGCTGCGCGCGGCCTTCGGCCAGCGTGGCCGGCGCGGCACCGCTGCCGACGAAGGCCATGCGCCGTGCCGGCCGCAGGTGCAGGTACAGGTTCTCGAGGGCGTAGCCCTCCACGACGCCGGCATCGGGATCGCGTGATGCGCTTGCCGCTGTGCGATGCAGGCCATCGCTTTCGGCGATCAAGGTCATCGCATCGCCGGTGCCGTCGAAGTCGAATGGCCGGTCGCTGGCGGTGAGCGGCCGGTTCCAGCGATTGTGCAGGCGGCCGCCTTCGAGCGCGGCCAGGTCTGCGCCGCCGCGCCGGCTTGCGAAGCGCAGCCCCGCGATGCGCTGCTCGCCAGACTGCAGGCGGCTGCTCGAAGGGTCCCACAGGCCGACATCGATCGACAGGTTCGTCTCCGTGCGGCGCAGCTTCCAGTCGAGGCCGCTCGCGTTCGCGCTCAGCACGCTGTCGATGGCGCGGCACACGCCGCTGGCGCCGGCAATGCGCAGCGCAGGCCCGTCGCGCAACAGCAGCGCAACCGAGCCGCCGTGCGCAGCCTCGCCCGGCTGTTCCAGCGGCGCCTTGGATAAGGGCAGCGACCACACCGCTGCAGCGACTTCGGCGCTGCCGTCGGCCTGGTACAGCGGCGAGCGGTTGCCCGCGATGCCCCAAATTGCGCCGGTGGTATCGAACGGGAAGGCGATCGCATCGCCGCCGATCACCGCTGCGCCCGCTTGCGTCGCGAAGCGCAGCGCGTCGCCGAAGCCCGCGAACCCGAGTGCGCCGCTGACGACGGGCGCGGCGCCGTTGCCCAGCTCGAGCCGCAACGGCAGCTCGATCGCCAGGGCATTGCCGTCGGATCCGGCGGCATCGGCGGCCGGCGCGGGTTCGGGCTCGACGCTCAGCGTCCAGGGCGCCACGACGGGCACGAGCAGAGTTCCATCGGGCGCCGGCGGCGGAAGCACGGCACCGGTGTTGAAGATCCCGCCACTGATGCGCAGCGCGGCGAAGCCTTGTGCGCCCGCGGCCAACCGATCGGCGCGTAGCCAGACCGTTCCGGCGGGGAGGTTCCAGCGCAGCGGGTCTGCGGCATCGGGCGCGCTGGCGGCCGGCAGCAATAGCACCGGCTCACGGATCTCGAAGAATGGCGTCTGCAGGTGCGATACAACCACGATGAAGCGCGCGCTGTCGAAAAACGCGAACTGCACCAGCGCCAGCTCATCGTCGATAAAAGGGCCGAACACCTCGCGCGCACGCTCGGCCTGCGACTCGACCGCGAGATAGGGCTCGCGCCGCCAACGCAGGCGCACACCAGCGGTGTTGAGCTCGGCGGCGAGGACTTCGCCCTCG
>JBFGZP010000102.1:0-10067 GCA_041586695.1 Thauera sp. | reverse complement strand
CTCGGCGCCCGCCTGCTGCTCGCCCGAAGTGCTGACGCTGGTCTGGCCCAGGCTGATGCCGGCCTGCTGCAATATCTCGCGCAGCCGCGGCAGCGACTGCTCCAGTGCTTCACGCGCGGCCTGGCTCGAAGCCACGAACTGCGCCGTGGTCTGGTCGCCGTTGAGGTTGATCGAGACCTCGAGCTTGCCCAGGTTGGGCGGTGTGAGCACCAGCTCGGCCTTGCTCTCCGCGCGTCCCAGCATCCAGCGCACCTGGTTGCCCACGTCCTCGGCCCAGGCGCTGCGCCCCGCCGGGGTATTGACCGGCAATTGCGGCATCGTCGAAGGCCCCTGCGGGTGACGCAGCGCACCCAGGGTGTTCAGGCCGTGGTGGTGGGCACTGCCGGTCTGTGCACCGCCCTGAATCGAAAGCTCGCCCTTCAGTGCCTGCGATGCGCTCGCCTGCCTGTCGGCAAACACGGTGGTGACCTGCCGAGCCTGCAGCAGCAGTGCAGGATTCATGGCGTCGCGGTTTGCGCCCTGCGCGTTTGCATCTGTTTTCGGCAGCAGGGCGGAATTCTGAAGCGATTTTTGCTTGCCGTCGGCCGCGAGCAGGTCGGGTTCGTCGGTCGCCGCGGTGCCGGTGCCGACCTGGCCCGACAGCAGGGCGGCAATCGCTGCCGGCAGGCCGGCAATGAGCGCCGGGTCGATGTTGCCGGTGTCGGCCTGCGTCGCTGCCGCTGCGGCTGCGGCTGCGGCTGCGGCGGCCGTTGCGGCGTTGGCTGGATCGGCGGGCGGGGTTTCGCTTCCGTTCTTGCTGTCGCCGCCCTCGCCCTTGCCGTCCTTGTGCCCGGCGGCCTTGGCGGCGGCCTTGTCGGGCGTCGAACCCGCTTCGGCTTCACCCGATTTTTCAGCCTGCTGCGCCTCGTCGCGAGGGCCTGTGTCGCCCGAGGCCTTGCGCCCGGCGTCGCGCGGTGCGTCGCTCGAGCTCTTGCGCTCGGGCTCGCGCGGGCGCTCGCGCGATTCGGTACGTGGCTCGATGTCCGGCTTGTCGGCCGGCTGCGCCCGCTGGTCGGCAAGCCGCCCCTGCAAGGTGGTCGAGAAGCTTTGCTGCAGGAAGCCGTTGGCACCATCGAGGCCGGCACGGACACCTTGCGATGTCATGCCCTGCATCAGGGTCTGGGTCAGGTTCAGCTGGGAGACGGGTGTCGGCATGGCGGCAAACCTCGGCAAAGCGCTTCGAGCGCAGGTGTCGCCGCATGATCAGCAAGTGCCGTGCCAGGGCTGCGGTGTGGCGCATGCGGTGCACCGGCCCGATCGCTTCACTCTTCGCCGGGCAGGGCGCGGCGAGCCGCGTGCTCGTCGGTGGCCCGCTGTTCCTGGCGCGCCTCACCGCGGGCCACGCCGGCCTGGTGGCGCTGGGAAAGGGTGTCGAAGGCCTTGAGCTTGTTGCGCTGGGCGAGCCAGGTCTGCTGCCCCTCGGCGGTGTGGGCGCGCGAGCGTTCGACGATCTGGCGCTGGGCGGCGATCGCATCGTCGAGGCGACCGATGAAGCTGCTGAAGTTGCGCCAGACATCCGGACCGATACCTTCGCGCACGGCCTGCATGAAGCGCTCGTGGTATTCCTGGCGGTAGTCCTCGAGGATCTTGAGCTTCTGCTCGAGGTCGCGCTCGCTCGCGATGCGTTCGCCGAGTTCGCGCGCGGCCTCGTCGGTCCGCGTCTGGGCGAGATCCAGCAAGGGCTTGAGGTGGAACCGATCCTTCATGGTGATGTTCATTGTCATGATCGGGAGGCCGTGATTCTAACCCCTTGTGCTACACCCGCGCGGACGCAGGTCACACTGCGGCGGCAAAAACCTGTGCCAGTTTCTCGATCGCGCCGTCATAGGGTTCGCGCTCGTGGATGCCCTGCTGCAGGAATGCCTCGAGGCGCGGGTAGAGCTTGACCGCCATGTCGAGCATGGGGTCGGCCCCGGCCTGGTAGGCGCCCACGGCGATGAGGTCGCGCGAGCGCTGGTAGCGCGAGAAGAACTGCTTGAACTGGCGCACGACGTTGAAATGGTCGTCGCCGACGAGGTTGTGCATCGCGCGCGAGATCGACTGTTCGATGTCGATCGCCGGGTAGTGGCCCTGATCGGCGAGACTGCGCGTGAGTACGAAGTGGCCGTCGAGAATCGCGCGCGCCGCGTCGGCGATCGGATCCTGCTGGTCGTCGCCCTCGGCGAGCACGGTGTAGAAGGCGGTGATCGAGCCGCCGCCCTCGGGGCCGTTGCCGGCACGCTCCACCAGCGCCGGCAGGCGGGCGAACACGCTCGGCGGGTAGCCGCGGGTCACCGGCGGCTCGCCGATCGCCAGCGCGATCTCGCGTTGCGCCATCGCGTAGCGCGTGAGCGAATCCATGATCAGCAACACGTCCCGCCCCTGGTCGCGGAAGTATTCCGCCACGGTGGTGGCGTAGGCCGCGCCCTGCATGCGCATCAGCGGGCTGGAGTCGGCCGGGGCCGCCACCACCACCGAACGCGCGAGGCCCTCGGCGCCCAGGCTCTGCTCGATGAACTCCTTCACCTCGCGACCGCGTTCGCCGATCAGGCCGACGACGATCACGTCGGCGGCGGTATAGCGCGCCATCATGCCGATCAGCACCGACTTGCCGACGCCCGAGCCGGCGAACAGGCCGAGGCGCTGACCACGGCCGACGGTGAGCAGGGCGTTGACCGCGCGGATACCCACGTCCAGCGGCTGCGAGATCGGTGCGCGTGCCAGCGGGTTGATCGCGCGGCCCTGCAGCGAGCGGGTCTCCTGGGTGTTGATCGGGCCATGGCTGTCGAGCGGCCGGCCGGCGCCGTCGACCACGCGGCCGAGCAGGGCGTCGCCCACCGGCAAGTGTTTGGCGCGGTCGGCGGCGCGGCGGCGCGGTCCGACCGGCTTGCCCGGCACCAGGCGCGGCACGCCCACTTCCATCGGCAGCACGCGGGCGCCGGGGGCGAGCCCGAAGACGTCGTCGGTCGGCATCATGAAAAGCTTCTCGCCGCTGAAGCCGACGACCTCGGCCTCGACCGCGCCGCCGCCGGGAACCAGCACGCGGCAACCCGAGCCGAGCGACAGCTTGAGGCCGGCGGCCTCCATCACGAGGCCGTTGATCCGGGTGAGGCGGCCCGACACCTCGAACGGGCTGCAGCCCATTGCCAGGCGCCGGCCGTCGTCGAGAAAGCTGCGCCAGATCTCGCCGTGGTGTTTCATGCTCCGTTGCCGTTGCCGTTGCCGTTGCCGCGGCGTTCCTCGCCGCCATCGGCGGCCGGGCCGGCGTCGGCCGGGGCGTCCGCGACTGCGGTTCTGGCCGCGCGCGCGTCCGGCTGTCGCGCGGCGGTCTCGCCGGCGGCGGGACGGTCGCTTCCCCGCCGCCGTAGCCCGGATTCCTCGCCAGCGGCAGCGGGATCCGCCGGCTCCCATAGCGCGCGCTCGCGGCCAAGGGTTTCGAGCACCCGGCGCCAGCGCGCCTCCAGGGTGGCATCGACCTGGGCGCCGAGCGCATCGATGCGGCAGTCGCCGCGCTCGAGCGTGAGATCCTCGATCAGGCGATGGCCGGCGTGCGAAAGCTGTTCGCCCAGGTGCTCGCGCGTCAGCGCAAGGTCGTCGGGATGGAGCCGGACCTGGGCGTGACCCTGCGGCACCTGCAGCAGCGCCGCGCGCACGGTCTCGAGCACCGCCTCGGGATGCGCGTCCAGGGTATGCCTCACCATCTGCCGCGCCAGTTCGATCGCGAGCGCCATCAGCTCTTCGGCGACCTCGTTGTCGAGCTGGGTCATCGCCTGGTCGAAGCCGTCGGCCAGTGCGGCAAGTCGTGCGGCGTGCTCTTCGGCACCGGCCCTGCCTTGCTCGAGGCCCTCGGCCCGGCCCGCTTCGAGGCCGGCGGCGTAGCCTTCGCTGCGGCCCTCCTCGAAACCGGCCGCGCGGGCCTCGTCGTGCATGCGCTCGATGTCCTCGGCGGTGGGCAGCTGCAGCCCGGCGAAGTCTTCGTAGGCGGGCTCGGGCGCTTCGACCGGGGCCGGCCTCGGCGGTGGCGGCGCCGCCCGTTCGGCGGGCGCCTTGGCGGTTTCGGGCTTGTCGGGTGCGTCGAAATCCTGCGGCTGCCAGCGCCGATAGGCACCGACCGCCTGGTGGCGCGAGATGCTCATGGCGGGCTCCGGCGGCAGCGGCGCGCGCGCTTAAACGAAACCATCGTCGCCGCCCTTGCCGCCTATCATCAGCTGGCCTTCCTCGGCCAGGCGACGCACGATCTTGAGGATCTCCTTCTGCTCGGCTTCGACCTCGGACAGCCGCACCGGGCCGCGCGCCTCGAGGTCCTCGCGCAGCATCTCGGCGGCGCGGCTGGACATGTTCTTGAACACCTTCTCGCGCAGTTCGGGCGGCGCGCCCTTGAGGGCGACGATGAGCGAGTCGGACTGCACCTCGCGCAGGATGGTCTGGATGCCGCGGTCGTCGATGTCGAGCAGGTTCTCGAACACGAACATTTCGTCGAGGATGCGCTGCGCCAGCTCGGCGTCGTATTCGCGCACGTTGTCGATGACCGCGGTTTCCTGCGCCGAGCCGACGAAGTTGAGGATCTCGGCGGCGTGGCGCACGCCGCCCATCGCCGCCTTCTTCACCGTGGTGGCGCCGGCGAGCATGCGGGTGAGGGCGTCGTTGAGCTCCTTCAGCGCGGCCGGCTGCACGCCGTCGAGGGTGGCGATGCGCAGCACCACGTCGTTGCGCAGGCGGTCGTTGAAGTGCTTGAGGATCTCGCCCGCCTGGTCGTACTCGAGGTGCACCAGGATGGTGGCGATGATCTGCGGGTGTTCGCTCTTGATCAGGTCGGCAGCGGTGGCGGCGTCCATCCACTTCAGGCTCTCGATGCCGGCGGTGTCCGAGCCCTGCAGCATGCGCGAAAGCAGGTGGCCGGCGCGCTCGTCGCCGAGCGCCTTGGTCAGCATCTGGCGGATCTGTTCCTCGTCGGCGTGGATCGGCGAGCCCTTTTCGAAGTGGGCGTCGAGTTCCTCGAGCAGGGGCTGCACCTTGTCGCGCGACTGCGGCGGCAGCGTCGCCATCTTCATGCCGAGCTTCTGCACCTCGCGCGCCCCGAGGTGCTTGAGCACCTCGGAGGCCTCGTCGGGGCCGAGCGTCAGCAGCAGCAGGGCTGCCTTTTCCAGTCCTTCCTCGGGCGAACTCACTTGCGGGCCTCCTCATTGACGCCGAGCCAGTTCTTGAGCAGCTCGGCCACCAGTTTGGGGTCGGCGCGGGCATGCTGTCGAGCGCGCTCCAGTCTCGCCTCGTAAGTATCGCCGGTGGCTTGGGCCGAAAGGGTGACGCGCGCGCCTTCCTCGCCTTCCTCGCCTTCTTCCCCTTCGACACCGGGCTCGGCCGCTTCCGTCTTCTCTTTCGGCGGCACCACGCTGCGCATCAGTGGGCGGATCACGCCGAAGTAGGCGAACAGCACTGCCATCAGCGCCAGCAGCCAGCCCAGGCCTTCCTTGCCGAGGGCGATCATTTCCGGATCCTTCCACAGCGGCGGCGGCGGCTCCACGGCCTCGGCGGCGAAGGAGCTGTTGGCGACGTTGATGGTATCGCCGCGGGTGGCGTTGTAGCCCACCGCCTCGCGCACCAGGTTGCTGATGCGGGCGATCTCGTCGTCGCTCAGCGGCACCGACTGCACCGTGCCGTCGGCCCCGGTCAGGCTGCGGTTGTTGAGCACCACCGCCACCGACAGGCGGCGGATCTGGCCGATGGCCTGCTTCAGATGCTGGATCCGGCGGTCGACCTCGTAGTTGAGCACCGCGCTGCGGTTGCTGCTGTTCACGCCCTGGGCGTTGCCGCCCTGGCCCGGCGCCGCGCCCGGGGCGGTGATCGGCGCCGTGGCCGGTACCGGCGGCTGGTTGGTCAGCGCGCCGGGCACGCCTTGCGCGCCCGGTCCCGGATTGATGACTTCGTTGGTCTGCTGGCTGCGGATCGCCTGGTCGGGCGAGGGGTTGGGCTTGAAGGTCTCGTCGGTCTGCTCGACCTGGTTGAAGTCGATGTCGGCCGCCACCTGGGCGCGGAAATTCTCCTTGCCGACGATCGGCACGAGGATGTTCTCGATGCGCTGGATGAAACCCTCTTCGAGCGCCTTGACGTAGTCGAGCTGGGTCGGGTCGAGCCCGGCGCGCAGCAGCGGGTCAGACTTCGAGGTGAGCAGCTCGCCATTCTGGTTGACGATGCTCACGCCCGCCGCCGTCATGCGCGGCACGCTCGACGACACCAGGTGCACGATGCCCGCCACCTGGTTGGCGTCGAGCACGCGCCCCGGGCGCAGGCCCACCATCACCGACGCGGTCGGCTTCTGGTCGTCGCGCAGGAAGGCGGTCTGCTTGGGCATGGCCAGATGCACGCGCGCATTCGCCACCGAGGCGATCGCCTGCACCGTACGCGACAACTCGCCCTCGAGCGCGCGCTGGTAGTTCACCTGCTCGTTGAACTGCGAGATGCCCAGCTTCTGCCCGTCCATCAGCTCGAAGCCCACCAGACCACCCTTGGGCAGGCCTTCGGCGGCGAGGCGCAGGCGGGTCTCGTGCACCTGGGCCTGCGGCACCAGGATGGCGTTGCCGGTCGGCGACATGCGAAAGGGCACGTTCTGCTGTTGCAGCGCGGCGATGATCTGGCCGCCGTCGCGTTCGTCCAGATTGGAGAACAGCACGGCGTAGTCGGGCGCACGGCTCCACAGCAGCGCGCCGACCACGAGTGCGACCGCCAGCGCGATGGCCGCGGCGGCGGCGAGCTTCTGGCGCTGGCTCAACGCGTTGATGTTGTGCAAGGCCTGCTGCAGGCGGGAGTCGGCGGCGCCCGGTGGCAGCTCGGCGGCATTTTCTGCGGTTGCCATGGTGGCGTTCCTGTTGCGTCCACTTTGACGGATGACGGCATTGTCTGCTCTGGGGCGCAAGGCTGGCGAGCGGAATAGCGGCATTTTTTGCCGCCTGTTTGCCGGCTACCATTAGGACATCGACCTCTAGACTGCGCAGCGTGAAACCACAACCTGTCACTTCGCCCGAATCCGCAACCGAGCTGCCGCCCGCGGCGCCAGCGGACGCGGCGCCACTGGATGCGGCGCCACTGGATGCGGCCCAGCTCGCCGAGGCCTTCGCCCTGTTCAGTCGCGCCTCGGAAGAGCTCTCCACCGCCTACAACGCCCTGCAGGGCCAGGTCGTGCAGCTCACCGAGCGCCTCACCGTGCTGATGGGCGCGCTGCCGGCCGGGGTGGTGGTCGTGGATCGGGCCGGGACCGTCGTCCAGGCCAACCGCGCGGCCGAGACGCTGTTCGGCGGCGGCCTCGCCGGCCGCGCCTGGGCTCAGGCGGAGCTCGCGCTGCTGCCGACCGAGACGCCCGGGGAGCTCACGCTGGTTTGCCCGACGGCGGGGCAGGGCGCAGAACCGCGCCGGCTGTCGGTGTCGGAGACCGCGCTCGAGTCCGCCGACGAGCGCATTTTCCTGCTGCACGACATCACCGATACCCACAAGATGCGCCTCGCCGCCGAGCGCAACGAGCGCCTGGCGGCGATGGGCGAGCTGGTGGCCGGGCTCGCCCACCAGTTGCGCACGCCGCTGGCCGCGGCATTGCTCTATACCGGCAATCTGCGCCAGCCCGAACTCGGCCCGGCCGAGCGCGCGACGGTAGCGGACCGTGCGGTGGAGCGCCTGCGCCACCTCGAGCGTCTCATCCGCGACATGCTGCTGTTCGCCCGTGGCGACAGCCTGGGGCGGCAGCGCTTCGCAGTGTGCGAGCTCGCCGGCGAGATCGCCCACACCCTGGATCCGCTCGCACGCGCGCGTCAGATCGTGTTCACCACCACATGCGACTGCGACACGCTCGAACTCCATGGCGACCGCAAGGCGCTCGGCGGCGCGCTCACGAACCTGCTGGAGAACGCCATCCAGGCCACCGAGCCGGGTGGCAGCGTCGTCTGCGCGGTGACGCGCGATGCCGTTGGCGGCGACGGCAGCATCCGCTTCGCCGTGCGCGACTCCGGGCGCGGCATCGCGCCCGAGCTGCAGGCACGCCTGTTCGAGCCCTTCTTCACCACCCGCGCCGAGGGCACCGGCCTCGGGCTGGCGATCGCCCGTGGCGTCGCTCGTGCTCACGGCGGCGGCATTGCGTTGCAGTCGGTTCCGGGGCAGGGCTCCACCTTCACCCTGACGCTTCCCCTGCCGCCTGCAGACAATGGCGCGGGCGATGCGGCGGGCAGCGACGAGATCCATCGATCATGATCGAAACGCTCAACATCCTGGTCGTCGAGGACGACGCCGCGCTGCGCGACGCCGTGTGCTTCACCCTCGAGATGGCCCACCACCGCGTCACCGGCGTCGACGGCGGACCTGCCGCCCTGGCCGAGCTCGGACGCCAGCACTTCAACCTGGTAGTGACCGACCTGCGCATGCAGCCGATGGACGGCCTGCAGGTCCTGCACGAGATCCGCAGCCGTCAGCCGCAACTGCCGGTGCTGCTGATGACGGCCTATGGCGACGTCGACAAGGCGGTGGCGGCGATGCGGGGCGGGGCCTGCGACTTCCTGATGAAGCCCTTCGAGCCCGAAGCGCTGCTGGAGAACGTACGCCGCTACGCCGCCGCACAGCCCGGGGCCGAGGACACGGTGGCCGAGGACCTGCAGACCCGGAATCTGCTCGCGCTGGCCGGTCGTGTGGCCGATACCGACGCCACCGTGCTGCTGAGCGGGGAATCGGGCACCGGCAAGGAAGTGTTCGCGCGCCACATTCACGCCCGTTCGCCGCGTGCGAAAGGCGCTTTCATCGCCATCAACTGCGCCGCGATCCCCGAGAACCTGCTCGAAGCCACGCTCTTCGGTTACGAGAAGGGTGCCTTCACCGGCGCGCAGGGCGCGCAGCCGGGCAAGTTCGAGCAGGCCCAGGGTGGCACCATCCTGCTCGACGAGATCTCCGAGATGCCGCTGGCGCTGCAGGCCAAGCTGCTGCGCGTGCTGCAGGAGCGCGAGGTCGAGCGCGTCGGCGGCAGGAAACCGGTGGCGCTCGACATTCGCGTGCTCGCCACCAGCAACCGCGACATGGCGAAGGAGGTCGCTGCCGGACGCTTCCGCGAAGACCTCTACTACCGCCTCAACGTCTTCCCGCTGCCGATTCCCGCGCTGCGCGAGCGCCCGGCCGACATCCTGCCGCTGGCGCGCCATTTCCTCGGCCGACATGCGGCGCAACTTCAGCGCCAGGCACGCTTCTCGCCGGAGGCCGAGGCGCTGCTGCCGCGCTATGGCTGGCCGGGCAATGTGCGCGAGCTCGAGAACACCATGCACCGTGCGCTGATCCTGAGCACCGGCGACACCGTGACGGCGGAGACGATCCGCCTGTGCCTGCCGCAGTGGAATGGGGAGGCCGCGGCGCCGCCGTCGGGCGCCGGCGCCGCGGGCACCGGGCCCGGCATGCCGGCTCCCGCGCCGGGCGCGGACCCGGCGCCCCAGGAAGCGGCAATTCCTGCCGCTCCAGTGGCGTCGGCGAGCGCGCGTCCGGCCAACATGAAGGATCTCGAGCGCGAACACATCCTCGCCACGCTGCGCGAGCTCGGCGGCTCGCGCAAGAAAACCGTCGAGAAACTGGGCATTTCCGAGCGAACACTGCGCTACAAGCTGCAGCAATACCGTGACGAAGGCCACGACATCTGAGCGAGATCCGCGTGGTGGCACGCGGATTGCTCTGCTAGACTGAGCTTACCCACTACCCGATTTCGGGGGCGAAGACATGGATACCCGCGGAATAGACCAGATGCTGTCCGAGCTGCGCTCGGTGTCGCAGGCTGCCCAGAGCAAGCCGGTTCAGGCGGCCGACCAGCCCGCGGGCGGCGTCGATTTCGCCGAGGTGCTCGACAACGCCCTCAAGGACGTCAGCGCCGCGCAGAGCGAGGCGCGCACGATGGCGAAGAACTTTTCCGCCGGCGACCCCAACGTGAACCTGCAGGATGTCATGGTCGATCTGCAGAAGGCCAGCCTGTCCTTCCAGCAGATGGTGCAGGTGCGCAACCGCCTCGTCACCGCCTATCAGGACATCATGAACATGCCGGT
>JBFGZP010000101.1:0-10107 GCA_041586695.1 Thauera sp. | reverse complement strand
GGCGCCGACCAGTTCGCTGGTGGCCAGGCGCACGGCGTCGAACAGGTCGGGGGTCGCCTCGAGCTTGCTGTGGACGAGGTGGGCGATGGCCTCGGTGTCGGTCTCGGACTCGAACACATAGCCGCGCGCCTGCAGGCCGGCGCGGATCGACTCGAAATTCTCGATGATGCCGTTATGCACCACCGCAAGGCCGCCGGAAATGTGCGGATGGGCGTTGCGCTCGGACGGAACGCCGTGGGTGGCCCAGCGTGTGTGGGCGATGCCGATGTTGGCGGCGAGCCCGCGCGCATCGGCCAGCGCAGTCAGCTCGGCGACGCGCCCGGTGGAGCGCAGGCGGGAGAGCTCGCCCGCCAGCACCGCGATGCCGGCGGAATCGTAGCCGCGGTATTCGAGCTTGCGCAGGCCCTCGAGCAGCATGGGGACGACGTTGTTGGTCGCGATGGCGGTAACGATGCCACACATGTCGGGGTTTCCTTGTTGGCGGTATTCGGGGGCGGCGGGCCGCTTTCAGCGGCTCTTCACCGGGCGCTTCCAGTTGGAGATGCTCAGTTGCTTCGCACGCGACACGGTGAGCTGGTCGGGCGGCGCATCCTTGGTCAGGGTCGTGCCGGCGCCGAGCGTGGCGCCGCGGCCGACGCGCACCGGCGCCACCAGCTGGGTGTCGGAGCCGATGAAGACCTCGTCCTCGATCACGGTGCGGTACTTGTTCGCGCCGTCGTAGTTGCAGGTGATGGTGCCGGCGCCGATATTGACCTTGCGGCCCACGTCTGCGTCGCCCACGTAGGCCAGGTGGTTGGCCTTGGAGTGGTCGGCGATGGCGCTGTTCTTGATCTCGACGAAGTTGCCGATATGCACGTCCTCGCCCAGCGTGGTGCCGGGCCGGGTGCGGGCGTAGGGGCCGATCACGCAGTCGCGGCCCATCGTCGTGCTGTCGATGTGCGAGAACGGGGCGATGCGGGTGCCGGCGCCGATACGGGCATCGCGGATCACGCAGTTGGCGCCGATGCGCACGTCGTCGCCGAGTTCGACCTCGCCCTCGAACACGCAATTGACGTCGATCTCGACGTCGCGGCCGCAGGCGAGTTCGCCGCGCACGTCGATGCGCGCCGGATCGATCAGGGTGACACCCTCGTCCATCAGTCGGCGGGCGATGCCCGCCTGGTGCATGCGCTCGAGCTGGGCGAGTTGCGGCTTGCTGTTCACGCCGAGGGTTTCGGCCACCGCATCGGGCTGCACCGTGACGACATCGACACCCGCGGCCACCGCGAGGCCGATGATGTCGGTGAGGTAGTACTCGCCCTGGGCGTTGTCGTTGCCGATGCACGCCAGCCATTCGCGCAGCCGCGCGACCGAAGCGACGAGGATGCCGGTATTGACTTCACGCACGGCGCGCTCGGCGGTGGTGGCGTCTTTTTCCTCGACGATGCGCGTCACCCTGCCCTCGTCGTCGCGCAGGATGCGGCCGTAGCCGGTGGGGTCGTCGAGCTCGACGGTGAGCAGCGCCATGCGTTCGCCACTGGCAGCCTGCGCCAGCCGGCGCAGCGTGGGGACGCCGATCAACGGCACGTCGCCATAAAGCACCAGCGCCATGTCGCCATCGGTGAGATGTGGCAGCGCCTGCTGGACCGCGTGGCCGGTGCCCAGCTGCGGCTCCTGCCGCGCCCAGGCCAGGTCGGGCGCGTCAAGGCGCTCGCGTACCACCTCGCCGCCGTGTCCATAGACGACGCAGATGCGTTGCGCCTCCAGCGCCCGCGCCGCAGCAATGACATGCGCAAGCATCGGCCTGCCCGCGATCGGTTGCAGCACCTTGGGCAGCACCGAGCGCATGCGCTTGCCCTGGCCGGCGGCGAGAATGACGACTTCCATGTGGTTTCCGGCTGCGAGTGAGGATTTCGGGGCGAGTCTACCACGCACCCCCGAGGCCGAATTGTGAGCGATTGCATGGCCGTCGCGCGAACGCGCCGAAGCGCGGACAGAGTCTGCCTGCGGATGATGCATTGCACAACGGAATGAACAGTGTTCTTATGTTCTTAACGCCCAAGGGCTAAAATCTTATGCTGCAATGCAAATAGGACGCCCTGCCATGCAAGCCTCCGCGCAACAGTTCATCCAGAACCGTACCTTCGACGAGATCCAGCCCGACGACTTCGCCCAGCTCGTGCGCACGCTGCGCCCGGAAGACATCCACCTCTTCGCCGCGATGTCCGGCGACGTCAATCCGACCCACGTCGATCCGGAATACGCCCGCTCCAGCCAGTTCCGCGAGGTGGTCGGCCACAGCATGTGGGGCAGCACGCTGATCTCCACCATACTCGGCACCGAGTTTCCCGGTCCGGGCACGGTGTATGTGTCGCAGGGGCTCAACTTCTGCCGTCCGATCACGATCGGTGACACGCTCACGATCACGGTGACCTGCAGGGAGAAGTTCGAGCACAACAAGCACATCGTGTTCGACTGCCTGGCGGTGAACCAGGACGGGCTCAAGATCATCGAAGGCAGGGCCGAGGTCGTGGCGCCGACCGAGAAGATCAGGCGCACCCGGGTGAGCCTGCCGGAAGTCACGATCTCGGATCGCGAGTTGCGCTACGGCCACCTGCTGTCGGTCGCCGCCGGGCTCCCCGCCATTCCGATGGCGGTCGCACATCCCTGCGACAAGGAGTCGCTCGGCGGCGCAGTCCTGGCCGCGCGCGCCGGGCTGATCACACCCATCCTGGTGGGCCCGGAGGCGAGGATCCGCGGCGTCGCCGAGGAGCACGGCCTGGACATCAAGGGCTTTCGCATCGTCGACGTTCCACACAGCCATGCCGCGGCCGATGCGGCCGTGGCGCTGTGCCGCGAAGGCACCGCCGACGCGCTGATGAAGGGTTCGCTGCACACCGACGAGCTGATGGGCGCCGTGGTGTCGCGCGACAAGGGCTTGCGCACGGGCCGGCGAATCAGCCATGTGTTCCTGGCCGACGTGCCGACCTACCCGCATCCGCTGATGATCACCGATGCCGCCGTGACCATCGAGCCCACGCTGGAAGAGAAGCGCGACATCATCCAGAACGCCATCGACCTCGCACACGTCCTCGGCCTGGCCGAACCCAAGGTGGCGATCCTGTCCGCGGTGGAGACGGTCACGTCCAAGATCCGCTCCACCATCGACGCGGCCGCGCTGTGCAAGATGGCCGACCGCGGGCAGATCACCGGCGGCCTGCTCGACGGCCCGCTCGCCTTCGACAATGCGGTGTCGCTGGTCGCGGCCAAGACCAAGGGCATTCGCTCGGCCGTCGCCGGCAATGCCGACATCCTGGTCGTCCCCGACATGGTGTCCGGCAACATGCTCGCCAAGCAGCTCGAGTATCTCGCCGACGCGCTGATGGCCGGCGTCGTTCTGGGCGCACGGGTGCCGATCGTGCTCACCAGCCGGGCCGACACCGCCGAGACCCGCACCGCCTCCTGCGCGGTCGCCGAGCTGATGGTGCATCGGGCGCGCGAAGCGATAAAGACATGAAGGCAGTCCTCGTCCTCAACGCCGGCTCGTCGAGCCTGAAATTCGCGCTCTTTGCCATCGACGGCGGGCTGGCGGCCGCGCCGGTGATTTCCGGACAGGTCGAGGGCATCGGCGCGATCGCCGAAATGACCGCCAGGCCGGCCGATGGCAGGCGCGTGCGCGAACGCGTGATCACCTCCGGCGGCCAGGGCGAGCAGCACAGGGATGCACTGACGCATCTGTTCGGCTGGCTCGCGGCCAACAATCCCGACCTCGAGATCGCCGCCGCCGGCCACCGCATCGTGCATGGCGGCGAACGCTACAGCGCGCCGGTGGTGCTGAACGCGGAACTGATCGACGAGCTGGGGGACTTCGTTCCGCTCGCGCCACTTCACCAGCCGCACAACCTGCGCGCGATCCAGGCCGTCGCCACGCTGATGCCCGACATTCCGCAGGTGGGGTGTTTCGACACCGCCTTTCATCGCACCCAGCCGGCGGTGGCGCAGGCCTTCGCCCTGCCGCGCCGGCTCACCAAGGGCGGCATCAAGCGCTACGGCTTCCACGGCCTGTCCTATGACTACGTCGCCCGCCAGCTGCCGGCGGTGATCGGCGAGCGCGCGGCGGGCGCGGTGGTCGTCGCCCACCTCGGCAATGGCGCCTCGATGTGCGCCCTGCGCGGCGGCAGCTGCGTGGCGACGACGATGGGCTTCACCGCGCTCGACGGCCTGATGATGGGCACCCGGACCGGCACCATCGACCCCGGCGTGCTGCTCTACCTGATGGAAGAGAAGAAGATGGACGCGCGCGCGCTGACGCGGCTGCTGTACAAGGAATCGGGCCTGCTCGGCGTCTCCGGCATCAGCCAGGACATGCGCACCCTGCTCGCCTCCGACGCGCCCGAGGCGCAGGAGGCGGTGGAACTTTTCTGCTACCGCATCGCGCGCGAGCTGGGCTCGCTCGCGGCGGCGGCCGGCGGCCTGGATGCGCTGGTGTTCACCGGCGGCATCGGCGAGAACGCTGCGCCCGTACGCGAGCAGGTGGCCCGCCTGTCGGCCTGGCTGGGGGTGAAGATCGATGCCGATGCCAACGCCGTCCACGCCGACCGCATCGAGGCCCAAGGCAGTCGGGTAGCGGTGGCCGTGGTGCCGACCAACGAGGAGTGGATGATCGCACGCTACACCGCGGACGCTCTGCAGCTCTGAGCGCGCTACCCGGCACGCGAACGGGGCGGCCGAAAGGCCGCCCTTTGTCGTTCACCGCCGCTGCATTTGCCTTGGCCGTAGAACCTCGCTTACCATTCGCACCATAACTTGCATTTCTTATACAACTTAAAGGACGCGCGATGCCCTCGCAAAAGACAATCGAACTGGTCAAGGCCACCGTCCCTGCGTTGCAGGAGCACGGGCTGACGCTGACGACGCACTTCTATCAGCGCATGTTCGAGCACGAACCCGAACTCAAGAACATCTTCAACATGGGCAACCAGGCCGGCGGAAAGCAACAGCATGCACTGGCCAACGCCGTGCTCACCTACGCGCAGAACATCGACAACCCGGGCGCCCTCGGACCGGTGGCCTCGCGCATCGCGCACAAGCACGCCAGCATCGGCATCCGCGCCGAGCACTACCCGATCGTCGGCCGCCATCTGCTCGCCTCGATCCGCGAGGTAATGGGCGAGGCCGCGACCGACGACATCATCGCCGCCTGGGCCGAGGCCTACCAGGCACTCGCCGATGTGCTGATCGCCGCCGAGGCCGAACTTTATCGCGCCGCGGCCGCCGCCCCCGGCGGCTGGAACGGCTGGCGCGAATTCATCGTCGATCGCAAGGAACCCGAGAGCGAGCTGATCACGTCGATTTATCTTCGCCCCGCCGACCAAGGCAAGCTGGCCCCCTTCGTGCCCGGCCAGTTCGTCAGTGTGGTCCTGTACATCCCCGAACTCGGCCACGAGCAGATCCGCCAGTACAGCCTGTCCGATGCGCCGAAGGGCGCCTACTACCGCATCTCGGTGAAGCGCGAGGGCACGGATCCCCAGGGCATCGTGTCGCACCACCTGCACAGGGACGTCGCCGTCGGCGACCGCCTGCGCCTGTCGGCACCGTACGGCGACTTCTACCTGCACGAGGACCGGGACACGCCGGTCGTGCTCGTCAGCGGCGGCGTCGGCCTGACCCCGATGGTCAGCATGCTCAACGCGCTCAGCGGCACTGGACGTCGCGCGGTGTTCGTGCATGGCGCGCGCAACGGCCGCGTGCATGCGCTGAAGGGCCACGTCGAGCAGCTGGCCGCCGAGCACGCGCACGTCGAGCACATCGTGTTCTACGACAGACCGGAAGCCGTCGACGTGCGCGGTCGCGATTATCACCACGAGGGCATCGTCGACCTCGGTCGCGTGCGCGGCGAGGTCGAACTGCCCGAGGCCGACTACTACCTGTGCGGGCCGCTGCCCTTCATGCTCACGCAGCGCGATACCTTGCTCGGCTGGGGCGTGGCACGCGATCGCATCCACTACGAGGTGTTCGGCCCCGATCAGCAGATCGCCGCCTGATGCGGCTGCACCCCCGCCACGGTGGAGCAAGCCGATGCAGCTGACGCGATTCACCGACCTGGGCCTGCGCGTGCTGATGTACCTGAGCAGCACGCGCCCGGTTGACGCGCCGCCGGTCACGGTGGGGGAAATCGCCGGGCGCTTCGAGGTTTCGCGCCATCACCTGGTGAAGGCCGTCAATGTGCTCGTCCACAACGGCGCCGTGACCGCCACACGGGGCAAGGGCGGCGGCGTCCGACTCGGCCGCCCGGCGGCCGAGATCGGTCTCGGCGACGTCGTGCGCCTGCTCGAGGGCGACACCGACATGATCGACTGCGCCCAACCGCCCTGTGCATTGCGCGGTGCCTGCCACCTGAAGGAAGCGCTCGACGGCGCGCAGACGGCCTTCTTCGCCGAGCTGGACCGCTACACGCTGGCCGATGTCGTGCGGGACACGACCGGCGCACGGCTCGCACGACTGCAACTTCACCCGCTGCAGGCAGCCGCCGCAGCACCGCCAGACTGACGAAGCCCCGACGCCGCCGACAAGCGCTCAGCCGAGGGTGCCGACCTCTTCCACCGCGATCCACAGCGCGGTGGCGGCGAGCAGCGCGGCCATCGTGTAGTTGAAGGTCATCAGCGCGCGCGGACCCTGCAGCCACTCGCGCAAGCGGGCGCCGGCGATCGCCCACAGCGCGATGCATGGCAGGTTGACAAGCGTGCACAGCAGTGCGAGACCGGCCGCGCCTGCCAGGCCGGAGCCGTGCGGCAGGAACAGGATGGCGACGTTGAGCACCATCATCCAGGCCTTCGGGTTCACCCACTGGAACAGGGCGGCGCCGATGAAGCCGAGCGGTTCGGCGCGCCGGCCGGCGCCGGGCTGCCCCGCGCGCGCCTGGCGGGCCGCGAGCCACAGCAGGTAGCCGCAGCCGGCCGCGACCAGCGGCAGCCGCAGGGCCTCGAGCCAGGCCATCACCCACGCCAGCGCACCGGCCACCAGCAGGACCTGCACGCCATGGCCGATGCCGACGCCGAGCATGTGCGGCAGGGTGCGACGGAGGCCGAAATTGACGCCGCTGGCCGCGAGCATGATGTTGTTCGGGCCGGGGGTGACGGACATCGTGGCCACGTAGGTCATCAGGGGCAGGTCGAGCATCTCGTTCTCCTCGGTTTCTCGAGGACACACTCTAGGCCGATCGCAGAAGAGGTTACAGAGCCACGCAAACAAGTTTACTATGGTTACAGTCATGAACTCGATGATCTGTACCCGTACGCAAGGGGAACGACTGTGACCACGCCCACCCGGGAGGTATCTGCACCGCTGTACCAGGCGCTCGCCGAAGAACTGCGCGAGGCCATGAACGACGGCCGCCTGCCGCCCGGCGCCCGCCTGCCCTCGGTGCGCGAGGCGGCGGCCAGCCGCGGCCTGAGCATCAACACCGTGATCGCCGCCTATCGCCGGCTCGAGGCGGGGGATCTGGTCGAGGCACGGCCGCAGTCGGGCTACTACGTGCGCTCGCGCCTGCCCTCGCCGCCCCCGCTCGCGCCGGCGGCCACGCCCGCCCCGGCGATGCCCGCCGAGGGCGCAGTGCTGAGCCGCATCGCCACCGTCCTCGCCGCCCAGACCCGGCCCGACACCATCGACCTGTCGCTGGCCTGCCCCAAGGGCGGCGACTTCTATCCGGGCGAAAAGCTGGGGCGGATCGTCGCCGATCTCACCCGCCGCCAGCCGGAGCTGCTGACCAACTACTCGCTGCCGCCGGGCTCGCCGCGGCTGCGCGAGGAGATCTGCCGCCACGCCCTCGACCTCGGCATGGCGCTGCGGCCCGAGGCCATCCTTCTCACCAATGGCTGCATGGAGGCGCTGCAGCTGGCCCTGCGCGCCACCACCCGCCCGGGCGACACCGTGGCGCTGGAATCGCCGACCTACTTCAACCTGATTCCGCTGATCGACCGCCTCGGCCTGAAGGCGATCGAGCTGCCGACCCACCCGGACAGCGGCATGTCGCTCGACGCGCTGGAGCTGCTGCTGTCCGAGCGGCGACTCGCCGCCGTGGTCGCGATGCCGACCGTGCACAACCCGCTCGGCACCAGCATGCCGACCGCTGCCAAGCGGCGCCTGGCCGAGCTGGCGAACGAGTACAAGGTGCCGGTGATCGAGGATGCGCTGTATGCCGAGCTGCAGTTCAGCACGCCGCTGCAGCCGACGGCGAAGGCCTTCGATCGCGACGGCTGGGTCATCGTCTGCGCCTCCTACACCAAGACGCTGGCGCCAGGCATGCGCATGGGATGGATGGAGGGCGGCCGCTTCGGCCGCGACCTGGCCGAGCTGAAGTTCTGCGCCTCGGTGGCGCAGCCGGCCCTGCTCGCCGAGGCGCTCGGCGTGTTCCTCGAAAGCGGGGGCTATGCGCAGCACCTGCGCCGATTGCGCCGCACCTACGCCGGCCAGACCGACCGCCTGCGCGGCCTCATCGACACCGCCTTTCCGGCCGGCACGCGGGCGACGCAGCCGACCGGCGGCTTCCTCGTCTGGGTGGAGTTGCCCGAAGGCTGCGACACCAACCGCCTGTTCGACGACGCGCTCGCGCGCGGTATCGGCATCACCCCGGGCCACCTGTATTCGCCATCTGGGCGATTTACCCGGCACCTGCGGCTGTCAGGCTGTTATCCGTTCTCGGATCGGCACGTGCATGCGCTGATGACGCTGGGCGAACTCGCCGGCGCCCAACTCACGGGGACGCCGGCGAAGACCCTGGCCTGAACAGGGCTCAGCGGTTGTAGCTGCCGACCCCGACCAGCCTGCCCTGGTGCAGGCGGAAGAAGGTGTGCTTGCTTTCGATCCTGCCGGTAGTCGGGTTGTGCCAGTAGTAGTCGAGCTCGCCGGCTCCCTTTTCCTTCGCGATCTTCATCATCTCGCCGATGACGAAGCGGCCCTTGGGATCCTGGATGTCCAAACCGTTGGTGCCCACCAGCGCAGGGGTGGCGCCGTGGGCGAGGTAGCGGCCGGTCTTCTCATCGACGACGAACACGTAAAGATCGTTGCGGATGAAGCGGCCGGTGAGGTGCTGGAAGTCCGACAGCGCCGCAGCCGCGTCCCGGTCCAGTTCCTTGATCGCGTCCTTGAGCATGGCCTTCGCCTGGATCGGCGTGCCCCGCGGCGGATAGAAGCCCACCGCGACGATGACCTCGCCGACCTTGCGAAACAGCGTCAGTTTGGGTTCGCCGCGGCTGTCAGCCGGATTGAACCAGCGGTACTCCACTCGCCCCGCACCCTCCTTCATCGCGATGTCGACCATCTCGCGAAAGAAGGGCTTGCCGTCGCTGTCGGTCTCGTCGAGCACGTTCTGTCCGACCAGCGCGGCCGAGGCACCGCCGCTGGCGATGAACATGCCGTCGGTGCGCAATGCGAAGACGTACAGGTCGCGATCGACGAAGACCGACTGGCGGCTGAAGTCCTTCGCTCCGGCCTCGCCCTTGTCCCTGACGTGCTGGACCGCGATCTCGAGCAGGGTCTCTGCCCGGCGCTCGAGATCGCTCCTGATCACCGGTCCCCCCTCGTGCGCGGCGGCCAGCACCTGCCCCGGCGCGCTGCCGAGGGCGAGGCCGAGAAGCATTACTTGCAGATAAGACGTTATCGATTTCATCGTGATTCCCCAGTAGATCCAGCCTGCAGCCTTGCGCGGCCGACGCATCGAGGCACCCGCCGCCGCCCCGATCAGAACCCGGTCATTTTCGGCAGCCAGAGGGTCAGCGCCGGGAAGAAGGCGATGACGAACAGCGCGGCGATCGCCGCCAGCACGAAGGGATAGACACGGGCAACGATCTCCTCGACGCTCGAGCCGCCGATGCCCGAGGCGACGAACAGGTTCTCGCCCAGCGGCGGCGTCATGAAGCCGACCGACAGGCAGCAGATGACGACGATGCCGACATGGGTGGGATCGGCGCCGAGCATGTACATCACCGGCAGCAGCACCGGCACCAGGATCATGATCGCCGCCAGCGTCTCCATGAACATGCCGACGAAGAGCAGGAAGCCGATCATGATCGTCCAGATCAGGTACAGGTTGTCGGTCAGGCTCAGCAGCGACTCCGCCACCGTCGCCGG
>JBFGZP010000100.1:0-10129 GCA_041586695.1 Thauera sp. | reverse complement strand
AGGGCTCGAACCCTATCCCCATGACCCGGTGCGCGCCCGGGCGCTGCTGCGCGAGGCCGGCCTTGGCGACGGGGCGGAGGTGACGCTGCTGGTGCCGACCAGCGGCTCGGGCATGCTCGCGCCGGTCCAGATGGCCACCGCCATCCAGGCCGACCTGGCCGATGTGGGCCTGGCGGTGCGCATAGAAACCTATGAATGGAATACCTTTCTCGCCAAGGTGAATCGGGGCCTGGCAGGCCAGGGGGAGATGGCGGAGATGGCCTGGATGACGAACGACCCGGACACCCTGCCCTACCTGGCCCTGCGCAGCGGCGCGCTGCCCGAGCATGGCGGCTTCAATTCGGGCTATTACGAGAACCCCATCGTCGATTCCCTCGTCGAGCAGGCGCGGGCAGCCACCGATCGCGCGGCGCGTGCCCGCCTCTACCGCGAACTCCAGCGCATCGTGCATGAGGATGCCCCGTGGCTGTTCGTGGCGAGCTGGAGGCAGAATGCGGTCACCAGCCGCGCGCTCCGCGGCTTCGGCCTGCAGCCATCCTTCTTCCTGCTGCTGCGCGACGCGCACAAGGGCTGAGTCGTGGGCGCCTACATCCTGCGTCGCCTGCTCCAGCTCGTGCCGGTGCTGTTCGGCATCTCGCTGGTGGTGTTCCTGATCATGGCCCTGCTCCCGGGCGATCCCGCGCTCGCCATCCTCGGCCCCTATGCCACGCCGGAGTCGCTGGCCTCCCTGCGCAGCAATCTGGGCCTGGACCAGCCCCTCTGGCAGCGCTTCTTCATCTGGCTCGGCAACGTCCTGGAAGGCGACCTCGGCCGCTCGGTCAGCCTGCAGCGGCCGGTCATCGACGAGATCGGCGAGCGCCTCGGCCCGACCCTGATCCTCGCCGCGACGGCGCTGGCGCTGGCGCTCACCCTGGGCCTTGGCGCCGGCTTGATCGCCGCGGCACACCAGCGCCAGTGGCAGGACCAGCTGCTGACCCTGGTCGTGCTGCTGGGCATCTCCACGCCGCAGTTCTGGCTCGGCCTGCTGTTGATCCTGGTGTTCTCGGTGTCGCTCGGCTGGCTGCCGGTGAGCGGCATGTTCGCTGTGTATGGCGGCGGCGGCCTCGCCGACCTGCTGCAGCACCTGGTGCTGCCGGCGCTGAGCCTTGCGGTGGTGGTGGCCGGCGTGCTGGCGCGCCTGACCCGCAGCGTGATGCTCGAGGAGCTGTCGCAGGACTACGTGCGCATGGCGCGAGCGAAGGGGCTACCGGAGCGCAGGGTCGTGTACAAGCACGCGTTCCGCAACGCCCTGTGCCGGATGATCCCGGTCATCGGCCTGCAGACCGGCTTCCTGCTCGGCGGCGCGGTGTACATCGAGACGGTCTTCCAGTGGCCGGGCATGGGCCGCATGCTGGTCGATGCGATCTCGACCCGCGACCTGCTGCTGGTGCAGGGAGGCGTGCTGGTGCTGGCCTCCGCCTACGTGCTGGTCAACCTGCTCGCCGACCTGCTCCAGCACTGGCTCGACCCGAGGATACGGCTCCGGTGACGGGGCCGTATCTGCTCCGCACGCGCTGGCTGGCAGCCTGGCGGCAGCTCTGGCCGCGCTTCCTCGGCAATCGCCTGGCGCTGTTCGGCCTCGTGCTGGTGGCCGCGCTGGCGGCGCTGGCACTGGGCGCTCCGCTGCTGCCGCTGGCCGATGCCGATGCCACCGACCTCGGCCGGCGCATGCTGCCGGCGGGCAGCGAGGGCCACCTGTTCGGCACCGACCAGCTCGGCCGCGACCTGCTGTCGCGCCTGGTGTGGGGGACGCGCAACAGCCTTGCGGTAGGCGTCGTCGCCGTCTCCATCGCCGCCCTGGTCGGCACCCTGGTCGGGCTCGTGGCCGGCTACGCCCGCGGCTGGACGGACACCGTGCTGATGCGCGGCATCGACGTGCTGCTCGCCTTTCCCTACCTGCTGCTGGCCCTGGCCATCGTGGCAGCGCTCGGTCCCGGGCTGGTCAACGCGATGATCGCGATCGCGGTGGTGAACATCCCGTTCTTCGCCCGCACCGTGCGCGGGGCGGTGCTGGGGCTGGCCGAGCGCGAGTTCGTCGATGCCGCCCGCCTGGGCGGGGCGGGCCAGGCCCGCATCGTCTTCCACGAGCTGCTGCCGAACGTGCTCCCGGTGGTGGTGATCATGATGTCGACCAACCTCGGCTGGATGATCCTCGAGACCGCCGGCCTGAGCTTCCTCGGCCTCGGCGCGCAGCCACCGACCGCCGACCTGGGGAGCATGCTGGGCGGCGGCCGCGAGTTCCTCACCACCGTACCGCGGGTCGCCATCCTGCCCGGCGTGGTGATCCTGCTGCTGGTGGTCGGCATCAACCTGGTCGGCGACGGGCTGCGCGACATGCTCGATCCGCGCCGCCGCGGCGACGCCGGCGCGCAGCCGGCCGCACCTGCCGTCACCGGCCCGGCCGTCGAACCGGGGCAGCGGGCCGGGGCGCTGCTGCAGGTCGCGGCGTTGTCGACAGGGTTCAGCGTGGGCGACGAGACCTGGCGGGCGGTCGACGACGTCAGCTTCGACCTGGCGGCGGGCGAGCGCCTCGCCGTGGTCGGCGAATCGGGCTGCGGCAAGACGGTCATGGCGCTGTCCCTGCTCGGCCTGGTGCCGCGGCCCGGGCGCGTGGTCGGCGGGCGCATCGTGTTCGAGGGCGAAGACCTGCTGCGCATGCCAGAGGCTCGGCGCAGGACGCTGCGCGGTGCGCGCATCGCCTATGTCCCTCAGGACCCGATGACCGCGTTGAACCCGGTGCTGAGCGTCGGCGCCCAGCTCGAGGAAGTCCTGCGCGCACACCGCCACATCGACCACTCGCACGCTCGCCGGCACGCGATCGAGCTGCTCGGGCGGGTGCGGATCGCGCGGCCGTCCGAGCGGGTCGACGCCTATCCGCACGAGCTGTCCGGCGGCATGCGCCAGCGCGTGCTGATCGCCATGGCCCTGGCCAACGACCCGGCCCTGATCGTCGCCGACGAGCCGACCACCGCGCTCGACGTGACCGTGCAGGCCGAGATCCTCGGACTCATGGACGATCTGTGCCGCGAGCACGGCGCCGCGCTGATCTTCATCACTCACGACCTCGGCGTCGTCGGCCGCCTATGTGATCGGGCGCTGGTGATGTACGCCGGACGGGTAGTCGAGGCGGGCACCGTCGAGGCGCTGCTTTGCCGCCCGCTGCACCCCTATACGCGCGCCCTGCTCGCCTGTGCGCCCGAGCTCGGGCGGCCCGACAAGGCGATGACACCCATCGCCGGCCAGCCGCCGCCACTCAACGACCTGCCCACCGGATGCCATTTCGCATCGCGCTGCGATCGCGCGCAGGACCGCTGCCGTACCGGCGCGATCGCGCTGCGGCCCATCGGCGATGATCGCCGGGTGCGCTGCGTCCGTGCCGAGGAGATCGAGCCATGGCGGCCCTGATCGAGGCGCGTGGCCTCGGCAAGGTCTTCGTCCGCGGTGGGCGCTGGTGGCCGGGAACGCGCCAGCGCACGCTCGCCCTGGACGACGTGTCCCTGTCGCTGGCGCAGGGCAGCAGCCTGGGCCTGGTCGGCGAATCCGGCTGCGGCAAGTCCACCCTCGCGCGCATCCTGATCGGGCTCGAGCAGCCGACGCAAGGCGCGCTGCTGTGGCACGGCCGGCCCACCGCGCAGTTCTCGCGCGCCGACTGGAGGCGGTGCTGGCGCAAGGCGCAATACGTGTTCCAGGACGCGCACAGCGCCCTCAATCCGCGCCACACCGTCTGCCAGAGCCTGGAAGCGCCGCTGGCCAACCTGCTCGGCATGGCCCCGGCGACACGCGCGCGACGCATCGACGAACTGCTCGACCAGACCGGCCTGGCAACGCGTTTTCGCGACCGCTATCCACACGAGCTTTCCGGCGGACAGGCGCAGCGCGTGGTCCTCGCCCGCGCCCTGGCCGCCGAGCCGCAAGTGTTGATCCTCGACGAACCGGTATCGGCGCTCGATGTGTCGATCCAGGCCCAGGTGCTCGCACTGCTGCGCGAGCTGCGCAGCAGGCTGGATCTGACCTACCTGTTCATCTCCCACGACCTCGCCGTCGTCGAGCAGTTGTGCCACGAGGTCGCGGTGATGAAGGACGGCCGCGTCGTCGAATGCGGCGACCGCGACCAGGTCTTCGGCGCTCCCCGGGAACCCTATACCCGAGCCCTGCTCCGGGCGGCACGCGGCGGTGCCGGCTGATGCGTCCGAACGCGCCGGCAGCGCGGCAGTCAACCCAGACGGGATGGTCTTTCGGGGGCGATCCACATGAGCACACCGACACCGATCGAAATCAGGCTGCTCGGCGGATTTGCGGTGCACCGCGATGGCGCCCCGGTCGCCCTGGGCGGGCGCAAGGCCGCCGCACTACTCGCGGTGCTGGCCTTGAGGCCGGGGGCCACGGTGTCGCGGGAGCGCCTGGCCGATCTGCTGTGGCCGCGAAGCGCGGCCGGGCAGGCACGCGGCAGCCTGCGCCAAGCGCTGGCACAGCTGCGCAAGGCGCTCGCGGACGAAGGGGGGAAGTTCGTCGAGGCCGCGGGCGATGGCCTGCGGCTACGGCGCGGGCGCGTGAGGGTGGACGCGGACCGCGTCGAGGCGGCGCTCGGGGACGGGTCGGCGCCTGCGCTCGAGCAGGCCTGCGAGCTGTTCGGTGGCGATCTGCTCGACGGCTTCACGGTGGACGAGACCGCGTTCGACGATTGGCGACGGGCCGAGGGCCAGAGTTTGCGCCAGCGGGCGCTGACGGCGTTCGGCGCGTTGCTCGAGCGCTATTGCACGGCCGCGGACGTGGCGGCGGCGACGGCCCTGGGCGAACGCCTGCTCGCGATCGACCCCGCCTCGGAGTCCACCCATCAGGCGCTGATGCGGCTGCACCTCGAGCGCGGCGCGCTGGGCTCGGCCATGGCGCAGTACGAGCGCTGCCGCGAGGCCTTGCACACCCGCCTCGGCGTGCCGCCCTCGGCCGAGACCGAGGCGCTGCGCCGTCGCATCCGTGCGCACCCCCCGGCGGAGGGAGCTGCGTCGCCCAATGAATCGCCACTGCTTGCCGCCCTGCCCTTCGCCAACCTGTCGAACGATCCGGGCCAGGCCTATTTCGCACGCGGTTTCACCGAGGACGTCATTCGCGCGCTCGCCCGCTTCCGCTCGGTGCGCATCATGGCGGCGCACTCGTCCTTCCCCGCCGCCGACCCGGGCGGGACCCCGGCCGAGATCGGCGAAAGGCTCGGCGCCCGCTACCTGCTCACCGGCAGCATCCGGCGGGCGTCGCAGTCCCTGCGCATCGGCGCCGACCTCGTCGACGCCGGGTCCGGTCACATCCTGTGGTCGCAGCACTACGATCTCGCCCCGAGCGCGGTGCTCACGGCGCAGGACGAGATCGCGCGCGACGTGGCGGCGGCGCTGGCTGTGCGCATCGACCACGACCGCCTCAGGCGCACGGCGGGAAAACCGCTGGAGAGCCTCGAGTGCTACGACTGCTGGCTGCGCGGCCTCGCCGAGCTGCACCGGGGCACGCCCGACAGCCATGAGCGCGCCCGCAGCCTGTTCCACCACGCACTCGAACTCGACCCCGGTTTCGCCCGCGCCCATTCCGGCCTGTCGCTGACCTACTTCAACGAGTGGAGCTGCGCCGCCTGGGAGCGCTGGGACGAGACGCAAAGCCAGGCCTTCGCGCATGCGCAACGCGGCGCCGCACTGGACGACAGCGATCCGGTCACCCACTTCGTCCTCGGCCGCGTCCTGCTCTACCGGCGCGAGTTCGAGCGCGCCGAGCGACACCTCGACTGCGCCGAGGCACTGAACCCGAACGACGCCGACAACCTCGCCCAGCTGGCCCTGTCGGACGCCTGTCTCGGCCGCCACGAGCGCGGCATCGAACGCGGCGCGCTGGCGATGCGGCTGAACCCCTTCCACGAGGACTGGTATTTCGCCTTCGCCAGCGCGCCCTACTTCTACGCACGCGAACTCGAACAGTCGATCGCGCTCGCGCTCAAGGCGACCGATGTATCGACCGACGTGCGCGCCTATCTCGCCGCCGCCTACGGCCACCTCGGGCGCCTGGAAGAGGCCGGCCGGCAACGAGAAGCCTTCCTGCAGCTGTTTCGCAGCCGCATCACCTTCGGCCGGGAGCCGCAGCCTGGCGAAGCCACGCGCTGGGTGATGCTGGTCAACCCGCTGCGGCACGAAGACGACCTCGACTATCTGGTGGACGGCCTCGTCAAGGCCGGCCTCGCCCCACCGTGAGCGGGCACGGCGGGGGCGTCCGAGCTCCCCGCCCCGCCTTCCCCCCGGCTGCAGCGTCCGCCCCGCGGCCCTCAGGCGGGGACGGCCATCTGCGCCGCGTCGAGCGCACCGGCGCGGTGCAGGATCGCATGGCCGCTGCGACCGCTCGGCTTGAGATCGACGCGTTCCGCGCCGAGCGCGCGCGCCAGGGCGAACTGGCCGTCGCGCAGCGCGGCCTCTGCCAGCGTGAGGTCGAGCAGGTCGCGCTGGGCATGGCTGCCGCCGAAACGATGGGCGATCGCCCGGATCGGCCGCAGCAGGCGCACCGTCTCGGCGTAGTCGCCGTCACCGAAGGCGACGATGGCCCGCGTGAACGGGGCGCCGACCTCGCGGGTGAAGCGCGCGTTGTCGCCGCCGGCGTGGAGCGCCCGCGCCTGGGCGTCGAGAACCCCGCCGACGAGTTCCGGACGCCGCGCACCGACGAAGGCCATGGTCGCGTGCACGTCGTTGAACACGTAGTTGCCTGCCGCCGCAAGCGGCGCCCAGCCCTCGGCGACCGCCTGCCAGCGCTCGCCGAGGTCGATGCCGAGCAGGTGCAGGCGCCAAAGCAGCGCCGAAGCATCGACGAGATCGAGCGCGAGGGTCGATCTCGCCCCGTAGATGGGGCCGTCGAAGAGGCGAAGGACTTCGTCGATCTCGTCGACATCGAGATGAAAGAGCGCCAGGTGCCACCAGTTGTGCACGCTGAAGAAGTTGTCGCGCGCCCAGCCGTCGACATTCCCCCGCATCCACGCGATCCCGTCGCGCTGCCGGCCCTGCATCTCCATGACGTGGGCAACGGCGTGCTGGCCCCAGGCGTCGCGCGGCTCGATCTCCACCGCGCGCCGGCCGCTCGCCTCGGCGCGGGAGTAAAGCCCGGTCTCTTCCATGCCGAAGGCGTGCATCCCGAGCACGGCATGGTAGCCGGGCATGTCGGCCGACCAGTGCGGCAGGGCACGCGCGATGCGATCGCGCAGCATGCGCGAGGCGCCACAATAGAAATCGCACAGGTGGCCGGCCTGCAGGGCAAGGGCATCCTGCGGGTAGTCGATGGCGACGTCCTCGAGCGCGCGTGCGCCGGCGTGCCATCGGCCGTCGACGAGCGCGGCGACCGCGGCGAGATGGCCGCGCTCACGCGCATTGGCCGGCAGCGCCTGCGCCGCCTGCAACGCGTCGCGGGCGACCGGCAGGCCATCGGGTTCGGTGCCGAGGAGGTGAAGGTAGGCGCGCAAGACATGCCCCATGACGAAGCCGGGGCTGTCCTCGAGCGCCGCGTCGATGGTGGCGACCGGGTCGTCGATATAGCACTGGAATTCGTGCAGCGCCTGTCCGTAGCCGGCGATCGCGTCCGCGCTCGCGCCGCTGCAGGCGTTGCCCAGGGTGTCTTTGCTCATCATGGCTTAGTCTCCTATGCTGAGGCCTGGCTCGAATCGTCCGGGCTCAGGAAACACCTTACGCGGCAGGCGTCATCGGCGGCGTCAATCCGGCGTGAATTCGGCGTGAAGCCAGCCGCCGCCCGATCCGAAGCCGTGCCGAAGTGGAGGCAAACCATGCGACTGCCGGCGCAACCCGAAGCCGTTCTCATCGATCTCGCGGGCGTCCTGCATGTCGGCGACGACGCGATTCCCGGCGCGGCTGCCGCGCTGACTCGGCTGCGCGCGGCCGGCCTGCCACTGCGCTTCCTGACCAACACCACGCGCTCGCCACGCCAGGCGATCGTCAACCTGCTGCAGGGGCTCGGCTTCGACATCGCCGCGGACGAGGTCCAGACCGCCGCACGGGCGACGCGGCAACTCGTCGACCAGCGCGGCCTGCGACCGCAGTACCTGATCCACCCGGACATCGCCGACGAGATGGGGCCGAGCCATCCCGAACCGAACGCCGTCGTAATCGGCGATGCCGGGCCGCACTTCACTTTCGACGGGCTCAACGCGGCTTTCCGGCTGCTGATGCAGGGCATGCCGCTGATCGCGATGGCGCGCAACCGCTACTTCCGGGAAACGGACGGCCTGACCCTCGACGTCGGCGCCTTCGTCGCCGCCCTCGAATACGCGGCCGGCATCGAGGCCGAAGTGGTCGGCAAACCGGCGCGGCCCTTCTTCGACGGCGCGCTGCGCGAACTCAGCGTCGGGCCCGCCGCGGCGGTGCTGATCGGAGACGACCTGCGCGACGACATCGGTGGCGCGCAACAGGCAGGGATCGCGGGCATCCTGGTGCGTACCGGAAAGTTTTGCCCGCAGGACGAGCGCGACGCGGAAGTTCGTCCGGCGCTCGTCGTCGATGACTTCGCTACGGCGGTGGACGCGATTCTCCAGGCCTGAGGGCCGGACGGGAATACTCCTTGCAGCAGAAATTTATGTAGATTATAATTTCTCCAGAAAGGAGGGGAATCATGACTGCCATCGCCAAGCCCGCCCCCGATGCCGCCAATGCGGCAGCCGTGCTATCCAAGGCCGTCGCCCGCGCAGCCGAGCGGCTCGGCATCTCGCGCTCATTGCTTGCCAGGGTGCTCGGGGTGAGCCCCGCGACCATCACGCGCCTGTACGCCGGCGATTACCGCCTCGAACAGAGCCGCAAGGAGTGGGAGTTCGCGCTGTTGTTCGTGCGCGCGTTCCGTTCGCTCGATTCCATCGTCGGCGAGGAAGCGACAGCGAAGAAGTGGCTCAACAGCGAGAACCGGGGCCTGAACGGCCGCCCCATCGAACTCATCGCCAACACCGAAGGACTGGTTCGTGTCGTTCACTACCTGGACGCCTCTCGCGGTCTCGTCTGAAGCCCGCCCCTGGGCGGGCAAGGCCTGGCGCATCGTCGAGGCACAGCACGTCGCGTCGACGATGAAGATCGTGGACGACGCAGACGAGCAGGACCTGCTGGAGTCCCTGCTCGAGGCCTCCAAGCCGCCCCTGCCGGAGGCCGCGGCGGAGCTCGACTACCTGCTGGCCGCGCCCTTTCGCTACGACCCGCGGCGCGGCGGTTCGCGCTTCCGGGCCGTGACCGACCCCGGCGTGTTCTATGGCGCCCGCGACGTGCGCACGGCATGCGCGGAACTGGGCTACTGGCGCTGGCGGTTCGTCGCGGACGCCGTCGATCTCGATCGACTGGGGCCGGTGGCCCACACCGCCTTTCGCGCCGCGATCTCGACCACGACGGTCGATCTGCGCGCGGCGCCGTTCGACGTCGACGCGGCTCACTGGACGCATGGCGCCGACTACGGCGCCACCCAGGCGTTTGCGCGGATCGCGCGCGCGGCAGAGCTGGGCGGCATCATCTACCATTCGGTGCGGTCGCGCGCGCCGAGCTGGTGCGTCGCCGTGCTGAGACCGCAGGCATTCGCCGGCCGCAAGCCCGATAGCTCGACGCAGACCTGGTGGCTTGCGGTGCAGCCGGACGCCGTCGTCTGGCGCCGCGACAACGAGTCCTTCGTCTTTCCGGCAACTGACTGGGCAGCCTGAGCGGGTCCGGAAGCACCTGGAGCGGTCGATATCCTTGCCAGCGGGCGACGACCGGCCACGCGGGACCTGTCAGCCCCAAGCTGCAACACATGAAGCAACTCAGCGATATCGTGTTGGCGATCGGCACGGCCGAGCGGGAAGCGGCGCGGGCGGGACAAGATCAGGGCACACGCTCTGCTCGATTTCGCCGCCCATGAGCTCACCCGCGTGAATTGGCTCGTCGCAGGCCGCGCAATCCTCGAGGCGAGATTGCCGCGAGGAACGCAATGCCCTCGATAAATGCCCGCGCCCGAGACCGAATATCGCGCTCGATAAGGCTTTGGCGACAGCGCTGTACGCCGCCGCTGATCCTCGTTCATTTCGGGTCATGCGAAAGCCGGAGGCGAACAGCGATCT
>JBFGZP010000099.1:0-10153 GCA_041586695.1 Thauera sp. | reverse complement strand
CCCGCCCTGATGACGCTGGGCATTGTTGCGGCGACCGGCGCCAACGCCGAGATTAGCGCCCCGTTGAGCATCAAGACCTATAACGCCGACGCCAAGAGCTTTCACGTCAACGCCGTGGTCGTCAGCGGCAAGAGCGAGGCCGTCGTGATCGACAGCGGCTTTACCCGGGCCGACGCATTGCGCATTGCCGCCGAAGTACTCGACAGCGGCAAGCAATTGAAGACCGTCTTCATCAGCAACGCCGACCCGGATTTCTACTTCGGGGCCGAAGTGCTGCGGAGCATCTTTCCGCAAGCCCAGGTGCTGACCACGCCCGCGGTGCGTGAGAAAATCCAGGCCAAGTTGGCCGGCAAGCTTGCATTCTGGGGCCCGAAGATGGGCACCAATGCTCCGCAGAAACCCGTCGTCCCAGACCTGCTGCAAGGCACCACGCTGGACATCGATGGCGAGACGATCGAAATCCGCGGCACCAGCGGTGAACTGGCTCACCGGCCCTATGTGTGGATTCCATCGATCAAGGCCGTGGTGGGGAACATCGCCATTTTCGGCAACCTGCACGTATGGACGGCCGACACCCAGAAAGCGAGCGAGCGTGAGGCCTGGTACGCCCAACTCGATGAAATCGAAGCGCTCCACCCCTCAACGGTCGTACCCGGTCACATGGCCCCTGGCACTGCACTGGACACCAGCGCCATCCGCTACACACGCGAATACCTGCAGCGGTTCGATAGCGAGGCCGCCAAAGCCAAGACTGCTGCCGAACTGATCGCCGCGATGAAGAACGCCTACCCGCAAGCGGGTCTGGGCATTGCGCTTGATATCGGCGCCAAGGTCAATAAGGGCGAAATGAAGTGGTAATCGGCTGAGTCCCCCTGCAGGAGTATTTCCGCGGCTCGAAATATGATGATGTGGCGCGCTCACGCCATAGAGCACCTAGGCAGATAGTCGAGCTGCGGGCCCGCAGGGAGGATACCGCCGGGGTTGAGCGCCCTGATCGAGTAGTAGCCTGCCTTGATGTGATCCGGATTGACGCTGGCGGCGAAAGCCGGGATGGCCAGCAGCCGGGCGAGGTAGGCCATCACGCGGGATAGGCCGAGAGCGGGCGCAGGTTGCACTTGAAGAGGCTGTAGTAGGCCAGTTCGAAGCGGATCAGCGTGACGAAGGTGTTGCATTGTCTCTATCTCCGGCACAGTTAGTGAAGTTCAGCCAAGATTGTCTCACCAGGAACCCACTTAGAGCACGATGAGTAAGCGCTGATTGTTCCGTAAGCTGCAACTATAGATCTCGCCATCCACTGTTTCTCTCATAAAACGCGTTCAGTAGAGTTCAGTTCATGCACAGCGGGCGGCCAGAGGCGCCGCCAGCGTGCAAGACAACCCAACTCAAGGAGCGAATCATGAAAGTCACAGTCATCGGCGCCGGCAACATGGGCTTGGCCTTCGTAAAACAACTCACCCGCGCAGGCCATCAGGTCTCGGTCACCGCTCGCGACAGCAGCAAAGCGAGCCAGGTCGCTGCGGACAATCCGGGCGCCACCGCGGTCGCGGTCTCCGATGCGGCCGCTAACGCGGACGCCGTGGTGCTGGCCACCGGCTACGCCGATGCGGTTAACGCGCTGCGTTCGGTGGGCGAGCTCGCCGGCAAGGTGGTGATCGACATCACCAACCCGCTCACCGACAACTACAAGGGCCTGACCCTCGGGCACAGCACCTCGGCCGCCGAGGAGATCGCCAAGGCAGTTCCGGGCGCCGAAGTCGTCAAGGGCTTCAACACGGTGTTTGTGCAGGTGCTCGCTGAACGCGCCGAGCTCGGCGGCCGCAAGGCGAGCGTTTTCGTGGCGAGCGATAGCGCGCGCCAAACAGACCGCGGAGGCACTTGCCCAGAGCATGGGCTTCGAGACGGTCGATGCCGGAGGCCTGCACAACGCCCGCTACCTCGAGCCGCTTGCCGTTTTTGACATCTATCTTGGCTACGGCGCCGGACTCGGCACAAGAATCGCGCCAACATGGATCCGCCAAGCCTGAAGCTAATTTACCCACCAGGAGAAACGCTCGTGAATAACCGTCTAATTCAACGTCTTGTCACCACCGACGCCGGCTGGGCTCCGCTCGCCCTCCGCATCCCCGCAGGCATAATCTTCGTGGCCCATGGTGCGCAAAAACTGTTCGGCTGGTTCGGCGGCCACGGACTGGAAGGCACGGGACAGTGGATGGCCTCGATCGGTCTCAATCCGGGCTACCTGATGGCGCTGCTGGCCGGAAGCGCCGAGTTCTTTGGGGGCCTCGCCTTGCTCGTCGGGCTGCTGGTGCGCCCGGCCAGCGCGGTACTGGCCTTCGCCATGCTCGTTGCGATCTTCAGCGTACATATCGGCAACGGCCTGTTCATGAGCAACAACGGCTATGAATTCGGCCTTGCGCTGCTGGCGGTCGCGGTGTCGCTGATGCTTAGCGGTGCCGGGCGGGTGTCGCTCGACGAAGTGCTGGCATGGTCGGCCGACGGCAAAGCCTGAGTCGTATCCGGACGTTGGTCAGCGTCTTGACCTAAATCTGGATTCACTGACGCCCGACATGGTGGTTGCAGACGGTAGCCATAATCCTCCAAGAACACATCTGATCATAGCCTCCGCGCAGGGCGCGATTACCGCAGGGTAAATTGGCCCGGGGGCGCCGATGGCCTATGACGAGGATCTTGCGCAGCGAATTCGCGAAGCGCTCGCCGACAACGCCGCCCTGTCCGAGAGAAAGATGTTTGGTGGCGTTGCGCTCCCGCTGCGCGGATTGATGTTCGTTGGCGTCTCGGGTTCCTCGCTGATGGCAAGTGTCGGCAAGGGAAATTATGCCAATACACTTGGCATGGAGTGACCTAACCGCGAAGAGTGATCTGAAATCGGTTCGGGAGGCCGTGTTGCCGGCGATTCACAACCCCATGATCGAAGCCGGTCTGGCCGCCCGGCCAGCGCCCCCGCGCTCGACCGCGACATGCGACGTTTGCTCACAAGCCTGCCGGTGGAACAAGGCTAGGCCGGATCGAAAATCCGGCCAGGGTTGAGCAACTGTTTCGGGTCGAGTGCCTGCTTGAGCGCGCGCATCACCGCGATTTCCCCCTCGCTGCGGCAATACCCCAGCCAGGCGCGCTTTTCAGCGCCAATGCCATGCTCGGCCGACACCGAGCCATGGCGGCTTCGCAGCGGCGCATACACGGCCTCGTCGCACACGACATGCGCGGCGTCGTCGGTGCCCGGCTGGACGAACAGGTGCAGGTTGCCGTCGGCCATGTGGCCAAAAACAATGCAGCGCCCCGCCGGCCAGTGCGCGGCGATGTTGGCGCGCGCTTCGGCTAGGTAAGACGTCATTTCTCGGATCGGCAGGCTCACGTCGTACAAAAAGGTGGTGCGCCCGTGCAACATCGCCTCAAAGTTCTCGCGCAGCTCCCAAAGCGCGCTGCGTTCGCCCTCGGACTTGGGAATCACGGCGTCGGCAATCAAACCCCCTTCGAAGGCGCCTTCGAGCAGCTTCTCGAAACGCGCCGTGTCGGCCGCGGGGTCGGCGCCCTCGGCTTGCAGCATCACGTAGAACGGATAGTCCCGATCCATCGGCGCGCGATGCCCGCCTGGCTCGGTGGCCGCCCGAAAGTAGTCGTTCCACATCACCTCATACGCACTCAGCGTGCCGGCCAGATCACGCTGCATGCGCGACAGCAGCTCGGTAACCTGGTCGAAACGCTCCAGCGCCACCAGCGCCGCGTTGCAACTGGTGGGCAAGGGATGTAGGCGCAGCACCACCCGGGTTACAATGCCCAACGTCCCCTCGGTGCCAATCATCAGTTGCTTGAGGTCGTAGCCGGCGTTGTTCTTGAGCATCTGGTTCATGCTCGACAGCACCGTGCCGTCGGCCAGCACCGCCTCCACGCCGAGCACCAGCGAACGCATCATGCCGTAGCGCAGCACATTGATTCCGCCAGCGTTGGTTGCCACGTTGCCACCAATGGTGCAACTGCCGCGCGCACCGAGATCGAGCGCAAAGAGCAGGTCTTGGGCCCGCGCCGCGTCCTGCATGGCTTGCAAGGTTACGCCGGCCTGCACCGTTGCCGTGCCGCCCACCGCATCAATGGACTCGATCGCGTGCATTCGATCAAGTGACAAGATAAGCTCGTCCTCGGACGCAATCGCCCCCTGCACGCAGCCGGTGAGCCCGCCCTGGGGCACCACCGCCTGATTGAAGCGATGGCAGATTGCCAGCGCCGCGCTCACTTCCTCGGTCGTACGCGGGCGCAAAACCGCCATTGCCCGCGTCGGCGAAGCATCCCAATAGCTGGTCGCTCGCGCCGCGACCGCGTCGCCATGCACGACCACTTCCTCGCCCAGAGCGTCAATCAAAGCCTGTAATACATCGCTCATTGCTTGTCTCCTCCACAATTCATGCCCGACGGCCATGAAGGATAGGAAGTCCAACGGCCGTTCGGCGAGTATTGCTGGCGCTTGGGACCGCAGTCAACCTAAGCCGGACGAGCCGGAACCAAGCAAGTATTTCCACGGCCGGTAGAGCGATAGCGAGGAGAACGGCCATGGCTGCGACGGCACTGGCGGATCGGTACGCGGCGAATCTGCACGGCGTGCTCTCGTGCTACGACCGCTTCATTGTCACGGGCACGCTGCCCGGAGCGTGTTGCGCGGGGGGCATGACAAGCCAGCCCTTTTTGCGTGCCATCCGCAGCTTTGTCTCCCCGCGTTTTGCCCAGCCGCTGCGAGACCGCGTGCGCGAGCGCGCGCAGTAAGTGGCCGAACAGAACGGCGTACGCATCGAACACGCGCTGGTCACCGAGATGTAACGTCTGGTCAGCCCATCGGCCCGTTTAGCCCCAGACGGTAATGGCCCGAAAAGTTACGTAGGAAGCTCGGCGCCACGCTCCCACACGTGTTCGACAGTTGACTGTTCGAGGCCCACTTGCTGGAACCGTTTCGCTTGCGTGGCAGGTTTTTTATTTTTCTGTCGTGACTCTCGCCGAGCGGCTAGGGTCGGGAGGCGACAATCGGCGGGCGGATTAGTCCCGACGGGAGGTGCATCCGGGCAATCGCGCGAGAATAATTTCTGCCGCACTGTCGATTTCGGGCCCCGTCGCGCGTCGTACCCTATGAAGCAGCCCGCCCGGCGGCCCCCGACAAAGGAGGAGCGCATGAGGTTTCTGATCATCGTCAAGACAACCCCGGAATCCGAAGCCGAGACCTCGCCCGCGCCGAGCGAGGCGCTGCTCGCCGCGATGGCGGCCTTCCACGAGGAGCTGGCCCAGGCCGGCGCGCTGCTCGATGCGTCCGGCCTCAAGCCCAGCTCGGCCGGCTGGCGGATCCGCTACGAGGGCGAGCGGCGCCGCGTCATCGACGGGCCCTTCGCCGAGACCAAGGAGCTGGTGGCCGGCTACACGCTGATCGAGGTGCGCAGCCGCGAGGAGGCGCTGGAGTGGAGCCGCCGCTATCCCAACCCCCGCGGCGAAGGCTTGCCCGCCGAGATCGAAGTGCGCCCGCTCTACGCGCTGGAGGATTTTTCCCCATCGGCGTCGATCGAGCGCTTCAAGGCGCTGGACGACACCCACTAAACGCAGGAGAGCACCATGAACACCGCACAAGCCATCCCGAGCGGCATGACCGCCATCACCCCCTACCTGGTATGCCGCGACGCCACCAAGGCGATCGATTTCTACCGCGCGGCCTTCGGTGCCAGCGAAGCCTTCCGCCTGCCCGGCCCCGACGGCAAGCTCATGCACGCGCAGCTCACGATTGACGGTGCCGCGCTGATGCTGACCGACCAGCGCCCCGAGATGGGCATGTCCAGCCCCCAGTCGCTGGGCGGCTCGGCGGTCACCATCCACCTCTTCGTGAGCGACGTGGATGCAGCCTTCGCCCGCGCGGTCGACGCCGGGGCGACGGTCTCGATGCCGGTCGCCGACATGTTCTGGGGCGACCGCTACGGCGCGCTGGTCGACCCCTTCGGCCACTGCTGGTCGATCGCCACCCATGTGCGCGACCTGAGCCCGGACGAGATCGCCGCCGCCATGGTCGGCGCCTGCGGCGACGGCGGGGCGCGCTGAGATGCCCTACCTGCTGCTGATCCTGGAGCCGCGCGGCCAGCGCGCCTCCCGCCCGGAGGCCGAGGCGCACGCGGTCTACGATGAAATGCGCGCCTTCGCGGCCGAGCTCGACGCGCGCAGGGTGCTGATCCGCACCGAGTCGCTGCGCACCGACGAGCACGCGCTGCGCATCAGCGCCGCAACGCCTGGCGGCTCGCCCGGCATGACCGACGGGCCCTTCGCCGAGGCCAAGGAGATGGTGGGCGGGTTCATGCTCATCGACGTGGCCAGCCGCGAAGAGGCGGTGGCGATCGCCACCCGCTGCCCGGCGGCCCGCTTTGCGACCATCGAGGTCCGCGAGTGCGCCCCCTGCCATGTCCTCTGAGGAGCATCGAATGACCGACCAAGACACCATCCGAACCGCCATCCGCGAGTGGGGCGCGGCCTTCTGCGCCAAGGACATCGATCGCCTGATGGCGCACTATGCGCCCGACGCGGTGGTGTTCGACGCCATCCCGCCCTTCTCCAGCGGCGTCGCCGAGATGCGCGACAAGGTGATCGCCTGCTTCCCGTATTTCCCCAACGCCTCGGCGATCGAGACCCGCGAGATGAAGATCGCCAGCGGCGGCGAGATGGCCATGAGCCACTTCATGTGGCACTTCACCGGCCTGCCGCCCGGCCACCCGGCGGGCAAGCACTGGCTACGCAGCTCGATCCAGTGGCGCAGGCAGCCCGACGGGCGATGGCTGATCGAGCACGACCACTGTTCGGCGCCCTTCGACCCCCACAGCGAGAAGGTCCTCCTCGACCCCGACGCTCCCGCCACCACCACCGAGGACTGCGCCGCGCGCAACCCGGTCGGCTGGTTCGAGATCTACGTGCAGGACATGGCGCGCGCCAGGGCCTTCTATGGCGCGGTGCTCGGCCTCGAGCTGACCCGCCTCGAAGCGCCCCAGGAGCTGTGGGCCTTTCCGATGCGCGCCGAGGCCGGCGGCGCGGCCGGCGCGCTGGTGCACATGGAGGGCTTCCGCTCGGGCGACAACAGCGTGCTGGTGTACTTCAGCTGCGAGGATTGCGCGGTCGAGGCGGCGCGGGTGCCCGCGGCCGGCGGCAAGATTCACGAGGGCAAGAAGTCGATCGGCGAGTACGGCCACATCGCGCTGGTCATCGACAGCGAAGGCAACATGATCGGCCTGCACTCGATGAAGTGATGCCCACAGGCGAGACTCCGGCACAGCAGGTGCGTCTCGCCATCGAGGCCATCTGGCGCATCGAGGCGGCGAAAGTCACCGCCCACGCCGCGCGCATCGTCGGCGAGCTGGGCCTGGCCGAGGACTTCGCCCAGGACGCCCTGCTCGCGGCGCTCGAGACCTGGCCCAGGGACGGTATCCCCGACAAGCCCGGCGCCTGGCTGATGACCGCCACCCGGCGCCGCGCGCTGGACCACCTGCGCCACGCCAGGCTCGCTGCGAGCAAGGCCATCGAGCTCGGCGTGGCCCTCGATTTCGACCACCACAGCGCGCAGCAGGCCCGCCTCGCCGAAGTCGATGCCGCGCTCGACGACGACATCGGCGACGCCGTGCTGCGCCTGATGTTCACCGCCTGCCACCCGCTGCTCGCCCCCGAGGCGCGCAGCGCGCTGACGCTGCGCGTGATGGGCGGGCTCACCACCGCCGAGATCGCGCGCGCCTACCTGCACAGCGAGGCCACCGTCGCCCAGCGCATCGTGCGCGCCAAGCGCAGCCTCGCCGCCGCCCGGGTCCCCTTCGAGATCCCGCGCGCGCAGGACCTCGCCCCGCGCCTCACCTCGGTGCTCGAGGTCATCTACCTGATCTTCAACGAGGGCTACGCCGCCACCTCGGGCGGCGACTGGATGCGCCCGCAGCTGTGCGAGGAGGCGCTGCGCCTGGGCCGCGTGCTGGCCGGGCTGATGCCGACGGAGAGCGAGGTGCTGGGCCTGGTCGCACTGATGGAGATCCAGGCCTCGCGCTTCGCCGCGCGCCTCTCGCCGAATGGCCAGCCTATCCTGCTCCTCGACCAGGACCGCAAGCGCTGGGACCGCCTGCTGATCCGCCGCGGCCTCGACGCGCTGGCGCGGGCCGAGGCCCTGCCCAGCGCCGCCGCCCCCCTCGGCCCCTACGCGCTGCAAGCGGCCATCGCTGCCTGCCATGCCCGCGCGGTGCGCGCCGAGCACACCGACTGGGTGCGGATCGTGGCCCTCTACGACGCGCTCGATCAGCTCGCCCCCTCGCCGGTGGTGCGCCTCAACCGCACGGTGGCGGTATCGATGGCTTATGGCCCCGAGTCCGCGCTGGAACTGGTCGACGCATTGCAAGCTGAACCGGCGCTGCGCAATTACCACCTGCTGCCCAGCGTGCGAGGCGAACTACTGTCGCGCCTGCAGCGCGCCGACGAAGCCCGCGAAGAATTCAAACGCGCGGCGGCACTCGCCACCAACGCGCGCGAGCGAACGCTGCTTCTGTCGAGGGCGGCCGACCCGCTGCGTGCTGCCCAGGCTCCCGACTGAGAACGGCCCTCAGGGCGGGATCGCCAAGAGTGTCATGATCCGTTGCGACGTCTGCAATGGGGAATTCGGGGTCCTGCGACCCAAATCCATTTTGATGGCCCTCCTGTTCGGCTGGGAGTGGCGTCAATACTTGCTCGGACGTCGACCGTATAGTTGCAGGCGAGGTCCGTTCGCGGGCTGAACCCCAGTCGCGCTAACGCTATTCGTAGAGCCAGTTCTTCAACAATCTGGTCACCCTGGGCATGACCAGATAAGTCATCAGGATCACCTGGACCGACACAGCAAGCAGGACTCTGGCCCAGAGCGGCCACGTTTCGAGCATCGAGCCAACCGCAAGCTGAAGCGCGTAGACCAGGCAAAAGACCACCACGATCAACGTAAGCGCCATCTTGTGCGGCGACGCCTTGGCGGCGACCGGCACCTCTGGTAAATCGAACCAGAATTCGAGGCCGGTGACCTTCTTGTAGTCTGGCTCGCCCTCGGCCAGACCATCGAGTTTATCGATCCAGACTTCCCGCTCGCTGGATTCCTCCCACTTGCGGCTATCGGCGTAGGAAGCGAAGCGATAGATCACCACGTACTTGTTGTCGGTCGCCGGGGACGGTCGAAGCACGTTGACGCCCTGATGACCGGGAAAACTGGCGGCCAATGCCGAAATTCCCCTGACCCATGCTTCGTAGTCTTGCTCGCGGCCCGGTACCACCTTGCGCGAGACGCTGACCGTGACGGGATCGTCGCAATCGAAATTCATCATGCTGAGCACTCCCATTTCGCAGCAAGCATTGTGACCGAAGCCGGCCGATCGGATTCTCGTTGCGCCTGGAAGAGCGCCGGCGGGAATTCGTGTGGCCCGGCGGCTAGCGAGGGACGCCGCACAAAAGAGCGAAACCATGGGGTCTCGAAACCAGAGGGCAGGTCTTGCAATGCAGCACAAGATCTCTTCGACGAACGTCCTTCCCGGCTCGGGCCGAGGCGCACGGCACTTGCATTGACGTCGGCTGCGGAGGTTACTGAAGACGTCCGTCCCGGCAATTCTGGTGGCAATCGGGTTTCCGCGTGTGGCCGGCTGCACGTGTCCGCGAACGGCGGCTTCGTAGATGCGAAACTCAAGAATCCGATGCCCGAGTGTGCGGCCGCATTGGAGCAAGCCGACGGTCCGGATTGGGTCGTCAGTGTGAATTGGAGAATCGGGTGAGCAGCCATCCTTTTCGCATGCGGCCGAGCGGAATCGAACGACGGCAGTGGCCGGGGTGCCGTCACCCACAAGCTGACCAAGCAATCCAGTAATCCGAGTCCCGCGCCCGACAAGGCCAGGCTCCCGCTGCCCCCTCCGCGCAGGGGGGAGCGCTTGCCCTCCCGCCGATAGTCTCCTTCCCGTCCGTGCAGCTTTCCCTGGCGCTCAGATCGGACTAGCCTGAACTGCGGCCCTGCACGCCCGAAACTCGAGCACCCCGACGGAGACAGCCATGCCGCAAGACACCATCGTCCCAACTGCCTCGGCCTACACCTATCCCCTGCTGGTCAAGCAGTTGCTGCTCAATTCGGTCAGCCAGCACGGCGACCATG
>JBFGZP010000098.1:0-10187 GCA_041586695.1 Thauera sp. | reverse complement strand
GACTACCGACCTCGTCTCACCCAGCTGTGCCTGATACCCCTTGCTCATCTCTTCCATGCGCTGCAGGCGTTCCACCGCGGTCTTCGGCCGCTCGGCCTGGCGATGCTCGGCCATACGCTCGCCCATTTCGCTCGCGCGGGCGAGCATCGACTCCTTGAACTTCGCCCACGCCGGCTGCTGCTCCGGCGTCAGCGCCAGCGCGAGCTCGAGACGCGCAAGCTGCGTACCGGCACGGTCGGCGATTCGTGCGCTCATTTCCTCCGGCGCCATCTTGTGCCAGCCACTCCGGCCGCCGTCCGGCCCGTGGCGGTCGCAATCGCCGCCGCGCGCCAGGACGGCCGAGGCGCCGAGCGCGCTGGTGGCGATGAGGGCGGTGGCGATCGAGGTTTTCATCCAAATCTTCATGGTGGTTCTCCTTTTGGGGTTCAGCGCCCGTTCGTTCGGGCGACGGAGCCATTTGAACACCCGGATGTAAGCCGCATTTGTCGGCAAAGCCCGTTATTGCATGCCCATGTCTCGACACGGCACCCCGATACGCTGGGATACAAAGCGACCTCCGCCCGGCCTTAAGATGCAGGTCATGGAGAACTCTGCATGAACAGCGCGCAAGACCACATCCTGATCGTCGACGACGATCGTGACATCCGCAGCCTGCTCGCGGACTACCTCGAGAAGCAGGGCCTGCGCTGCACGACCGCCGCCGACGGGCGTGAGATGAAGGCTGCGCTCGGCAATCACCGCGTCGACCTGATCGTGCTCGACCTCATGATGCCGGGCGAGGACGGCCTCACGCTGTGCCGCAACCTGCGCGCGGCGGGCGGCCCCCAGGCGAACACGCCGATTCTGATGCTGACGGCGCGCGGCGAGGACATGGACCGGATCCTCGGCCTCGAGATGGGTGCCGACGACTACCTCGCCAAGCCCTTCGTGCCGCGCGAGCTCTATGCCCGCATCCGCGCCATCCTGCGGCGCGCCCGCGCGCTGCCGCCGAACCTCGACTCGGCGCCACCGGCCAACGCGCGCGAACTGCGTTTTGCCCACTGGCGGCTCGACACCGTCAATCGCCACCTGATCGACGCCGCCGGCACGGTGGTGGCGCTGTCGGGCGCGGAATACCGCATGCTCGGCGTCTTTCTCGCCCACCCGCAGCGGGTGCTGTCGCGTGATCAGCTGATGGAACTCACCCAGGGCCGTGAGGCCGACGTATTCGACCGTTCGATCGACCTGCTCGTGAGCCGCCTGCGCCAGCGTCTCGGTGACAACGCCCGCGAGCCCTCGATCATCAAGACGGTGCGCAACGAAGGCTATGTGCTCGCCGCCGACGTCACGACCATCGACGACGCGCGGGCTCCGGACACGCCATGACCCTGCCGTGGCCACGCAGCCTGTTCGCGCGCTTGATGCTGATCTGGCTGGTCGGCATCGCCGTGGTGCTGGCGGTGAGCATTGCGCTGTTCATCGGCGAACGCGAGCGTATCGGCCGTGCCGCGCTGTTCGAGGGCATCGCGCAGGAGATCGCCGCCACCGCCGACGTCCTCGATCGCCTCCCGCCGCAGGAGCGTGCGCGCTCGATCGACGAACTCGGCCGGCGGCGCCTGCGGTTCGCGCTGCGTTCGCCAGCCGAAGATCTGCGGACGCTGCCGGACAACCACCCGCTGCTGCGGGCGCTGCGCGAGGCCATGCCGCAGCGCGCGGTCGAACTTTTCCATGCACACAACCGCCGGGGCATGCCGCACCCCGTCGTGGCCGCGTCCTTGCGCCTGTCCGACGGCACACCGCTGCAGGTCCGCCTGCCCGCCATCCCACCGACGGCGGCCATGGCGCCTCCCGCGCCCGGTCGCCTGTTCGCGGCACTTGCGGCCCTGGTCGGCGGCGTAAGCCTGCTTGCCTGGATTGCGGTGCGAGTGACAACACGCCCGCTCTCGCGCATGGCGGCGGCGGCACGCGCCCTGGGAGAGGACCCCGAGCGCGCGCCGATGCCCACCACCGGCCCCACCGAGGTGGCCCAGGCGGCCAACGCCTTCAACCAGATGCAGCAGCGCATCCGCGAGCACGTCGGCGAGCGCACGCGCATCCTCGCAGCCATTTCGCACGACCTTCAGACGCCCATCACCCGGCTCCGCCTGCGCGCGGAGATGGTTGAGGACGAGGCTCTGCGCGCGCGCATCCAGTCCGACCTCGACGCCATGCAGGCGCTGGTCAAGGAAGGCCTGGCCTACGCGCGCAGCCTGGACGAGAGGACGCCGGCGCAGCCGATCGACCTCGCGGGCCTCGCCCAGGCGCTGCGCGACGACGCGGAGGATATGGGTTGGCAGGTCGAGCTCAGCACCAGCGTCCGGCACCCCTTCACCGGCCAGCCCAACGCCTTGCGCCGCGCGCTGTGGAACCTGATCGAAAACGGGGTGAAATTCGGCGGGCGGGCCGACGTGCGCCTGCAGGAGCACGCCGAGGGCTTCGAGATCCGCATTCGCGATCATGGCCCTGGCCTGCCGGAGGCCGAACTGGACAAGGTGTTCGAGCCCTTCTACCGCACCGAATCGTCGCGCAGCCGCGAGACCGGCGGCTCCGGCCTCGGGCTCGCGATCGCGCGCAACCTGCTGCGCGCCCAGGGCGGAGAGGTGAGCCTTGCGAATCATCCCGACGGCGGACTCGAAGCCGTCGTGATGCTGCCCGGAACGCCGCGGCCCGACGCGGGCTGAAGCCGGCCGCCGCTCGGGCCCGGCTGTCGGCGCCAAGGCGGGCGGGACTGCCGCCTCGATCATCGGCAATCAGCATTGGATTGAGCCCTGCCAATGCGAGCGCTATAGTGATAGCTCCGAGTGTCAACTTGACAGAGGCCGCCATGATCAGCACCGACCACACCGAAAATCTGGTCGCCGTCACCGTCTTCGGCGAGTTCACCCTCGCCGACTACAAGGAGTTCGAGGAGGTAGTGAACTTCAAGGTGAAATTCGAGGGTCAGGTCGACCTGCTCTTCGACCTGCGCCAGATGATGGGTTTCACCCTGGACGTGGCGTGGGAGGAGATCAAGTTCTCGCGCAAGCACTCACACGACTTCCGTCGCATCGCCGTCCTCACCGAGGACCAGTGGCTGACCTGGAGCGCCTGGCTGTCGCAGCTGTTCGTCGACGCCGAAGTGCAGGTCTTCAGCGAGGAGAACGAGGCCCGCGCCTGGCTGGGCGAGACGGCAGAGGCGGCGCCATGAGCGCTTCTTATGTCGGGCTCATCGGCGCGATGGATCTGGCGCAGCGCATCAACGACCCCGACTGGGTCGTTTGCGACTGCCGCTTCGACCTGGCCAACCCGGCATTCGGCTATGAGGCCTATCTCGCGGGGCATGTGCCCGGCGCCGTCTTTCTCGACCTCGATGCCGACCTGTCGGGCCCGAAGACGGGTCAAAACGGGCGCCACCCCTTGCCCGATCCCGCGCGCCTGGCGGCCCGGTTGGCCGAGTGCGGTGTCGGCAACCACACGCAGGTGATTGCCTACGATGACGCCGGCGGGATGTTCGCTGCCCGCTTGTGGTGGATGATGCGCTGGCTCGGCCACCACCGCGTGGCGGTGCTCGACGGCGGCCTGCAGGCCTGGGGGCGCTCCGCCCAGGCACTCAGCACCGAGCTGCCCGAGCCGGTGCCGGCCACCTATACGATCTCGCCCTGCCCCGGCCGCGTCGACTCCGATTACGTGATTTCGCATCTGGGCAAGCCCGACATGCTGCTCATCGACGCCCGCAGCCCGGACCGCTTCCGCGGCGAGAACGAAGCGCTCGACCCCGTCGGCGGGCATGTTCCCGGCGCGCAGAACCGCTTCTTCCGCAACAACCTCGACCACACTGGCTGCTTCAAGCAGGCGTCGGTCCTGCGCGACGAATTCGGTGCCCTGCTCGGCGGACGCAACCCGCATCAGGTCGTGCACATGTGCGGCTCCGGCGTAACCGCCTGCGTGAACGTGTTGGCGATGGAAGCCGCGGGCCTGTCCGGCTCTCAACTGTATGCCGGCTCGTGGAGCGAATGGTGCGCCGATCCCGGGCGCCCGGTGGCGAAAGGGTCGGCATGACGAGCGGACGCGCGGTCCCGGCATCTGCAGACCGCTACCAATCGACCTTCTCGACCATCCCCAGTGAACGACCGAGAAAGCGCTCGCCGATGGTCTGAAATCGCAGCGGCACATCACTGACCACGAAACGGTAATCCGCTCGCCCGCCCCCGGAGTGGGCCAGGCCGGACTGCTGCAGACGTTGCGCGGCGAATTCCGCGGTCGTGATGGCCGAATCGACCAGGCGAACGCCGGGCCCGGCGACGTCGCGCAGCAGGGGCTTGAGCAGCGGGTAGTGCGTGCAGCCGAGCACCAGGCTGTCGACCTCTTCGGCCAGCACCGGGCGCAGATACTCCTGAGCGGTCAGACGAGTCACCGGATGATCGAGCCAGCCCTCCTCGACCAGGGGCACGAAAAGCGGGCAGGCCTGCGAATACACGCGCACCGAAGGATCGAGTGCGTGCATGCCTCGTGCATAGGCATTGCTGTTGATCGTGGTCGGCGTGCCGATCACGCCGATGCGCCCGCCACGGGACTGCGCGACGGCCGCGCGAGCGCCGGCCTCGATCACGTCGAGCACCGGGATGTCGCGCGCCAGGCGATGTACGACCTCGGCGGCGACTGCGGCCATGGTGTTGCAGGCGATGATCAGCATCTTGACGTCGCGCTGCAGCAGGAATTCGGTAATCTGCGCAGTGAAATGCTCGATCGTCGCGACCGACTTCACGCCATAGGGAACGCGGGCGGTGTCGCCGAAATAGACGATGCTCTCGAGCGGAAGCCGCTCCATCAAGGCACGAACGACGGTGAGCCCGCCCACCCCGGAATCGAACACACCGATCGGGCGGGAAGAGTCGAGCGGGCTCACCATGGGCCGCGCCAAGACGTGGCGGCGTAGCGGCCTCGTGACAGCGCTCCGGGGCGGGCCTGAGCCCGGGTCATTCCAGCACCACGGCAGCGAACTTTCGCTTACCCACCTGCAGCACGACGGTCTCGCCGGCTGCGAGCAGGCGGCCGCGGTCTTCGACGCGTTCGCCGTTCAGACGCACTGCCCCCTGCTCGATCATCCGGATCGCCTCCGAGGTGGTCCCGGTCAGGCCGGCCTGCTTGACCACCTGGAATACCGGCATACCTTCCGCACCGACCGCCACCCGCACCTCGGCCAGGTCCTCGGGGATCGCATTGCGCTGGAAGCGCGTCTCGAAATCGGTCAACGCCTCCTCCGCCGCGCGTGCGCCGTGGAAACGGGCCACGAGCTCCTGCGCCAGCAGCACCTTGACGTCGCGCGGATTGCGCCCGCCCTCGACGTCCGTGCGCAAGGCCGCGATCTCTTCGTTCGAGCGGAACGACAGCAACTCGTAATAGCGCCACATCAGCTCGTCTGAAACCGACATCGTCTTGCCGAAGATATCCTTCGGCGCTTCGGCGATGCCGATGTAGTTGCCGAGCGATTTCGACATCTTGTTGACGCCGTCCATGCCCTCGAGCAGCGGCATCATCACCACGCATTGCGGCGTCTGACCGTAGTGTTTCTGCAGTTCGCGGCCCATCAGCAGGTTGAAGCGCTGATCGGTCCCGCCGAGTTCGACATCGGCCTTCATCGCCACCGAGTCATAACCCTGGCAGAGGGGATAGAGGAACTCGTGGATGGCGATCGACTGATTGTTGCCGTAGCGCTTGGCGAAATCGTCGCGCTCGAGCATTCGCGCCACGGTCTGCTGCGCCGCCAGCCGGATCATTCCCGCCGACCCGAGCCCTTCCATCCAGGCCGAGTTGAAACAGATCTCCGTCTTTTCCGGATCGAGGATCTTGAACACCTGCTCCTGGTACGTGCGGGCGTTCTCCATGATCTGCTCACGCGACAGGGGCGGCCGCGTGCTGTTCTTGCCGCTGGGGTCGCCGATCATGCCGGTGAAGTCGCCGATCAGGAACATCACCTGGTGACCGAGTTCCTGGAAGTGACGAAGCTTGTTGATCAGGACCGTGTGGCCCAGGTGAAGATCGGGTGCGGTGGGATCGAAGCCTGCCTTCACTCGCAGCGGACGCCCGGTCTTGAGTTTGTCGGCCAGTTCGGCCTCGATCAGCACCGCATCGGCACCGCGCTTGATCAGTTCCATCGCCGCCTGAATATCACTCATGCATACTCTCCAAATCCCTTCCCGCGGCAGGGCGAAACTTTGCTAAACTTGCGAAAATTTTTTTGCCCATTCCAGCCACTATGCTCATGAAGGCCAGAAAGACACGAATTCTAGCCGAACTGCCGGCTCATCTCCTCACTCGTCCTCGTCCGCTGCTGCTCGCCGGCGTGCTCGGCGTGTCCCTGATGGGCGTCGTCGGCGCAACGGCGGTCGCCCCGCAGACGATCACTGCCGACATTGCGTTCACACGTGTGATCGAAGCCCTGCCACCACCCGCACTTGTGGCCGAGCCGACCGGCGACCTCCCGTTCGTGAACGACGAGCGCATCCAGCCCGGCGATACGCTCGCGTCGATCTTCCGTCGCATCGGCGCGGATGATGCGGCAGCCATCGACTTCCTGAGCAATAGCGACGAAGGCAAGCAGGCCATCCGCCAACTCCGCGCCGGGCGCTCGGTCACGGCCCTGGTCGGCGGCGATGGCCTTATCGAATCGCTGAGCCTGCCGATCGGAAGCGGCAGCGATCGCCTGGTGGTCGAGCGCAGCGACGACGGTGAACTACGGATTGCCGAAGAGCAGCCCGCAGCGGTCGCCACGATGGTCGAAATGCGCTCGGGCGTGATCCGCCACTCGCTCTTCGGCGCGACCGACGCGGCCGGGATCCCGGACAGCATCGCCACGCAAATGGCCGACCTGTTCGGCACGGAAATCGACTTCCACACCGATCTGCGCAAGGACGACAGCTTCAACGTCATCTACGAGATGCTCTACAGCGAGGGCACGTCGGTGCGAGCCGGTCGCATCCTCGCCGCCGAGTTCGTCAACCAGGGCAAACGCCACGCGGTGGTGCTCTATCGCGGCGCCAGCGGCAAGGAGCAGTACTACACGGACGAAGGCCGCAGCCTGCGCCAGGGCTTCCTCAGGTCACCGCTGGAGTTCTCGCGCGTAACCTCGGGCTTCGGTCGCCGACTGCACCCGATCCACAAGAGCTGGCGCAGTCATAACGGCGTCGACTTCGGCGCCCCCAGGGGCACCCCGATCAAGGCCACATCGGACGGGACCGTCGAGTTCGCCGCCACCCAGCGCGGCTACGGCAACCTCGTCGTCCTGCGTCATCGCGGCAAGTTCTCGACTGCCTATGCGCACCTCAACGGCTTTGCCCGGGGTCTGAAGAAGGGCCAGGAAGTCAGCCAGGGCGACGTCATCGGCTATGTCGGTTCGACCGGCTGGGCCACCGGGCCGCACCTGCATTACGAGGTGCGTATCGACAACAAACCCCAGGATCCCCTGACGGTCGCACTGCCGGCCGCCGACACGCTGGACGCACGGGGTCTCGCCGCATTCAAGCGCGATACGGCGCCGATGCTGCAGCGACTGGCGCTGCTCAACTACGAAACCACCACGCTCGCCAGCGCCGGCAACTGAGGTCGAATCACAAGGGCAAGACGACAAACGGGGCGCCTGGGCGCCCCGTTTCAATTGCACGACCGGCCGTATCAGGCAGAGAAAGACGACCCACAACCGCAGGTGCTGCTTGCATTCGGGTTGCGAATCACGAACTGCGAGCCTTCGAGCCCCTCGGAGTAGTCGATCTCCGCGCCTACCAGATACTGATAGCTCATCGGATCGATCAGCAACATCACGCCGTTCTTCTCGTAGGTGGTGTCGTCTTCGGCCACTTCCTCGTCGAAGGTGAAGCCGTATTGGAACCCGGAGCAACCACCACCGGTGACGAAAACACGAAGCTTGAGTTCGGGGTTGCCTTCCTCTTCGATCAACTCGCGAACCTTGTTCGCCGCATTGTCCGTAAAAACCAGGATTTCGGGGGTTTCAACTGCTGCGTTCATATTTTTTCCTCTCTCAGGGTGCGATGCGGATGATGCGCCATCCACTCGCATATCGTCAAAATGAGATCGTCTCCGGTGTTGCAAGTTCCCGTCAGGGGCTTACCGGAACGATATCGAGCCCGGCCTCTTCGTCGAAGCCGAACATGATGTTGAGGTTCTGGACTGCCTGGCCGGCCGCGCCCTTTACCAGATTGTCGATCACCGACAGGACGACGACGGTGTCCCCTCCCTGCGGTCTGTGGACGGCGATGCGGCAGATGTTCGAGGCCCGAACCGAGCGCGTCTCCGGATGGCTGCCCGCCGGCATGACGTCGACGAAGGGCTCGTCGGCAAAACGCTGCTCGTAGAGTGCCTGCAGGTCGACGTCCCGCGACAGGCGCCCGTAGAGCGTGGCATGAATGCCACGGATCATCGGCGTCAGGTGAGGCACGAAGGTCAGCCCCACGGGCTTGCCCGCAATCAGCGCAAGCCCCTGGCGAATCTCGGGCAGATGCCGATGCCCGGAAACACCGTAGGCCTTGAAACTGTCCGCGGCTTCGGGCAACAAGGTATGCACCTCGGCCTTTCGACCGGCACCGGACACCCCCGACTTGGAATCGGCAATGAGGTGGGCCGTATCGACCACGCCGGCCTCGACCAGGGGCAGGAACCCGAGCTGCACCGCCGTCGGATAACACCCCGGATTGGCAAGCACCCGCGCCCTGCGGATCTGCTCACGATTGAGCTCGGGCAGGCCGTATACAGCCTCCGCGACCAGATCCGGGGCCGCATGCTTCATGCCATACCATTTCTCCCACTCGGCGACGTCGCGGATGCGGAAGTCCGCAGCCAGGTCGATGACCCGCACGCCAGCCTCGACCAACTCGGCCGCCTGCTCCATTGCGATGCCGTTCGGCGTGGCGAAGAACACCGCGTCGCAGCGCGTCAGCGCCGCTTCCTTCGGTGCCACGAAGCTAAGATTCACGCGGCCGCGCAGACTGGGGAACATGTCGGACACCGGCATCCCCGCCTCACCGCGCGAGGTGATGGCTGCCATTTCGACATCCGGATGGCGCGACAGAAGACGCAGCAACTCGACGCCTGTGTACCCCGTACCGCCAACAACCCCGACCCTTATCATGCTTACTCCTCGCCACAGATTCGATCGACTCTGCATTATCGCACCGCGCGCGCCCATGTGCGGTAACGAGGCGCGCGACAGCATCTTGCCACGAAACCAACGACGGCCCCGCCGGGACATGATCCGCGACGCCGCAATGCAAAAAGCCGCCCCGGGGGGCGGCTCCTGAAACAGGCTCCGGCGCAGCTTAGCGCTTGGAGAACTGCTTCGCGCGGCGCGCCTTGCGCAGGCCGACCTTCTTGCGCTCGACCTCACGGGCATCGCGCGTGACGAAGCCGGCGGAACGCAGGTCGGGCTTGAGTTCGGCGTCGTAGTCGATCAGGGCACGGGTGATGCCGTGACGGACGGCGCCGGCCTGGCCGGACTCGCCACCACCGAAAACGTTGACCATGATGTCGAAACGACCGTCGTTGCCCGTGAGCACCAGCGGCTGACGAACGATCATGCGGCCCGTTTCGCGCGAGAAGAACTCGTCCACCGGCTTGCCGTTGACGACGATATTGCCGGAGCCCGGCTTGATGAACACACGGGCGACCGCGGTCTTGCGGCGACCGGTTCCGTAGTTGTAAGTCACAGCCATGGATAGGCTCCTGTCAGATCTCGAGAATTTGCGGCTGCTGGGCGGTATGCGGATGCGTGGCACCTGCATAGCACTTCAGCTTCTTCAGCATGGCGTAGCCAAGCGGGCCCTTCGGCAGCATGCCCTTCACGGCCTTTTCCAGCACGCGCTCGGGGAAGCGTTGCTGCAGCTTGGTGAAATTGGTCTCAGAGATGCCGCCAGGATAACCGGAGTGGCGATAGTACTTCTTGTCCTGCGCCTTGTTGCCGGTCACGCGCAGCTTTTCGACGTTGACCACGACAATGTAGTCGCCGGTATCGACGTGCGGGGTATAGATGGGCTTGTGCTTGCCACGCAGGCGGCGGGCAACTTCGGCGGCGAGACGGCCAAGCACCTTGTCCGTGCCGTCGACAACGAACCAGTCGCGCTTGACCTCGTGCGGCTTGGCGGAAAACGTCTTCATTCGAAACCTCGATCTTTGTCAGGCCT
>JBFGZP010000097.1:0-10201 GCA_041586695.1 Thauera sp. | reverse complement strand
TCGGTGACGCGGGCGGCACCGTCGGCCCGCGCCGCGCTCATGAACGGGGTGTCGCCGCGGCCATACACCATGTCGTAGGCAAGCGCGCCGGGGGCGTAGAGCCCGGCGGGGAGCGGCGGTGCCTCGTCGGCGAGGCTGGAGGCGGTGGCGTTGATGACGACGTCGAACTGCTGGCCGGCCAGGTCGGTGAAGCCGCAGGCGCTGAGCCGGACGCCGCCGGCCTGCGGCGCAAAGGCGGCGGCCAGTTCCTCGGCCTTGTCGACAGTGCGATTGGCGATCGTCAGCACGGCGGGCCGCTCGCCCAGCAGGGGCAGCAGGGCGCCGCGGCTGGCGCCTCCCGCACCGAGGAGCAGGATGCGGCGACCGCCTAGCGCACAGCCTACATTGACGCTGATGTCGCGCACGAGACCCGCGCCGTCTGTGTTGTCGCCGAGGATGCCGTCGGCGCCGAAGGCCAGGGTGTTGACGGCGCCGGCGGCCTGCGCGCGCGGCGTGAGCCGGTCGGACAGGGCGAAGGCCTCGAGCTTGAACGGCATGGTGACGTTCATGCCCCGCCCGCCGGCGGCGCGGAAGCTGCGCACGGTGTCGGCAAAGCCTTCCAGCGGCGACAGGATCGCCTCGTAGCTGAGCGCCTGTGCTGTCTGCGCGGCGAAGGCGGCGTGGATCTGCGGCGACTTGCTCTGGGCGATCGGGTTTCCCGTGACGGCGTAGCGGTCCATGTCTGCCTGCTCAGTTGGCCCGCACCTGGTCGGCGTTGGTGAACGACCAGGTACGGGTGATTTCGATGACATCGGTATCGCGGCGGATATCTGGCGGGAACGGGGCGAAAGGGGCGGCGAGCTTGACGATGCGCACCGCAGCCTCGTCCAGCAGCTTGTGGCCGGAACTGCGGTGCACGCCCACCTTTTCCACCGAGCCGTCGGCACGGATCGTCACCGACAGCAGCAGGCTGCCATACATCCGGCCGCGCGCCGCCTCGGGGTAGTTCAGGGTGCCGACGCGCTCGACCTTCAGCCGCCAGTCCTCGACGTACTGCGCGAAGCGGTACTCGCGGGCGCGGGCGCCGATGAACTTGGTGCGCGGGCGCGTCGCCAGCTCGTCGAGGCTGCGGTCGATCTGGGCCTCGATGCGGGCGACCGCGGCCGCGCTGTCGAGCAGGTCGAGGCCGCTGGTTTCGGGCTCGGGTTCGGGGACGGGCTGCTCGACCTTTGCCGGAACGGCGGCGATCTTCGCCGGGGCCTTCTCGCGCGCAATTACCTGTTTCTGTTGCCGCACCGGCTCCGCTGTCTTGCGCGTCGCCTCGACCAGGGCTTCACCTTCCTGTCGCGTCGGTTGCGGCGGCAGCGGTGACGTCGGTCGTGCCTCCGCCTCGGTATTGCCGCCGGCGTCCACGTTGGCCTGGGCCAGCACTTCGGGCTTGTCGGGCGCCTTCGCGTGGCGGGCATTGACCAGCACCACCTCCAGCCCGCGGTCGCGCACCGGCTTGTGCTCCGGCAGGCTGAAGTGCAGGCTCAGGGCGACCAGGTGCAGCGCGATCGAGATCGCGAAGGCGAGACGCAGCCGCCCCCTGGCAAGGACCTCGCTCCAGCCTGCAGCCGATTGCGCGGCGCCCCCGCCGGCGGGGGCGGCGAAGGCCATGGTGCTGGGGGAGGCTGCCCTCATCGGGGTTCAGCCCCCGGCGTACTCGGACTCTGCGCAGGCATCGGAATCCGGCTCGGACAGGGTCTCGACGAAGCGGGCCTCGACTTCGACGTCGAGCAAGTCGCTGTGTTCCACCATCAGCCTGACGCGGCTGCCTGGCATCTGCAGGGGCATGGAAGGCGCCCTGAACACAAGCGGAATGGCCTCGAGGCGCACCAGGTTGTCGCGAATCACCTTCGCCTCGACCTTGCCGAGCTGGTGCTGGCGCAGCCAGCGCAGGCACCAGTAGCGTTCCATCTGGCGCTGGAATTCGGCATAAGCGGCGTAGGTGAGTTCGAAGTCGCGCATCGCCGCCATCAGCTCGGCTGATTTGGGCGCGAATGCCGGCGCCGTTCCCTGGATGACAGACACGATCTGCCACTGATTGACCAGATCGACGTAGCGCCGCAGCGGCGAACTCGACCAGGCGTAGCAATCGACCCCGAGGCCTTCGTGCGGCGCGGCCACGGTGGTCATGCGCACCTTGCCGCCGCCCTGGGCGCGATACAGCCCGGGTACGCCGGCGCTGTCGAGGAGTTTGCCCCAGGTCGTGTTGGCGTGGATCATGAGTTCGGCGACGAGCTTGTCCATCGGCGAGCCGCGCAGCCGCCGGCCGATGCTGACGTGACCGGGGCCGTCGGCGGTCTCGGTCTGCCAGTCGACGGCGAAGCTGTAGTCGATGCGGTCTTCGTTGCCCGCGGCTTTGCCGCGGCCGGCCTCGAGCACGGTGGCAAGGTCCCACAGCAGGGTCAGCTCGTGCTTCAGGCGGAAGTCCGGCCCGCCTTCGTGCACGGTCTCGTCGTTGAACACCGGCTCGATGTCGTGGTGGCGCAGGTTGGCTGCGATCGGCACGCGTTCGATGCGGGTCTCCTCGCCGACGATCGCCAGGCCTGGGCTGACATCGAGGTAGAGCGAGATCGCCGGGCAGTCCTGCCCTTCGGCCAGCGTGAACGCCTGCACCACTTCGTCGGGCAGCATGGTGATCTTGCTGCCGGGCATGTACACGGTGGACAGGCGCCGGCGGGCGATCGTGTCGAGCGCCGAGCCGCGCTCGAAGCCGAGCGCCGGTGCGGCGATATGGATGCCGATGCGCCAGCCGCCGCCCGCGCGCGGCGTCACCGAGAAGGCGTCGTCGATCTCGGTGGTGGAGGCGTCGTCGATCGAGAACGCGGCGACCTCGGCGCGCGGCAGGCCGGCCGGATCGACGACCGGCGCGAAGGCGGGAAACGCCGCGCCCTCGGGGAAGTACTCGAACAGGAAGCGGTTGTAGTGGTATTCGTAGCTCGACTGCAGCGCGCCGCACTTGAGCAGCAGGCGCGGAGCCGACAGCCCGGCATCGACGCAGGCGGCCTCGAGCGCCTTGATCTCGAGCCGATTGCGGTCCGGCCGGTACAGCGCCTGAGGCAGCAGCGCGGCGAGCTCGGCCGGCATGCGGCCCTCGACCAGCTCGGCGCGCATGTGCTCGATGGCCGCGGCCTGCTGGCGCTTTTTCTCCAGGCCGGCGAGCGCGGCCTGCAGGATGTCGGCCGGTGCCTTGCGAAAGCGGCCGCGCCCCTTGCGGTGGAACCAGATCGGCGCGGAATGCAGGCGCAGCAGGACGCTCGCAGCTTCGACCGGCGTCGGAGCGTGACCGTGATATTCGGTGGCGAATTCGGTGAAGCCGAACTCGTCGTCGCCGCAGACCTCCCACAGGAACTCGGTGTCGAGCTCCTCGGCCGCAGCCTCGGCGCGCGCGAGCAATTCTGCCGGCGCGGGTTCGCGGAACTCGAGCAGCACGTGCGCGCGCTTGAGCTTGAGGCGCTTGCCGTGGGTGTTTTCCACCTGCAGCGTGGCATCGTTATCAGTGAGGACGGTACCGGCCTTGAAGGCTCCGTCCTCTTCGAACAGCACGAACATCGGCATCAGCCAGGAGTGAGCAAGCTCGCTAGTTTACTGGATTAAGCGGCCAGGCCCTAAACGCCTTGTGCCCGTGCGTCGGCCGCGGCGCGGCGGATCTCTTCCGCGCCCTCAGCCCCGACGGCCCGCGACCGCCACGTGGGCGGTCGCGGGCACGGCCAGCGCGCCGTCGTCCTGGCGATAATGTTCGAGATCGGCGGCGACCTCGGCGCGCAGCCTGCGCTGCGTCGCCTCGGGCAGACGCGAAAGTGCTTCGGCGGCGCCGCCGGCGAGGTCGAGGAAGGCCTGCCAGTAGGCGTCGGCGTCGTCGAAGCGGCAGCTGAAGCGGCACGCCGTGATGCGGATATCGACGAAGCCGGCAGCGGCGAGCAGGGCATCGAGCACCGCCGTGTCGCCGAAGCGGAACACCGACGGTCGCGCCACCTTGGGCGGCGGCAGAAGGCGGGCGATGCAGTCCTGCGCGCGCGCGATGAGCGGAACCGCGTCGCGTTCGCCCCACACCGACAGCGCGAGCCGCCCGCCGGGCGCGAGCACGCGCCGGATCTCGGCCAGGGCCTGCTCGGGATGCGGGAACATGAACAGGGCGAGGCCGGCGAGCACGCGCTGGACGCAGGCGTCGGGCAGGCACAGGTGCTCGGCGTCGGCGGCGGCGAAGAGCAGGTCTCCCGCATCCGGGCTCATGCGCCGCGCGGCTTCGGCGAGCATGCCCTCGGCGATGTCGGTCGCCAGTACCTCGCCGCCGGGCCGCACCTGGCGGGCCGCATCGAAGGCGAGCAGGCCGGGTCCGCTCGCCAGGTCGAGTACGCGTTGCCCGGGGGCGAGTTCGGCGGCGGCAAGCAGGGCTGTGCTCAGTTCGGCGCGCAGATGTGCGCCGTCGGCATAGCGCGCGGCGATGCGGTTGAAGCCGGCGCGCTCCATCGCCTTGAAGCGGCGGGCGTCGAAGTCGGCGCTCATGCCAGCCCCGCAAAGTCGATCAGCTCGTCGAGGTAGTCGTTCCAGCGCGTGAAGCTGTGATCGCCGCCTTCGAGCACGGTCTGCCGCGCTCCGGCGTACTTCGCCACCGCATCACGGTAGTCGAGCACCTCGTCATCGGTCTCGACCAGCAGCCAGTAGCGCTCCGGGCGGCTGATCGTCGGGACCTCGAGGGCGCGCAACTCGTCGATGTGGGCGCGGGTGAAGTCGAAGGTCTCGCCGGTGTACATGCTCGTCTGGCGGCCGACGTAGGCCTCGAGCGACAGCGGCGCCACCACTGCCGGGTTTACCGCCGCGGCGCGCAAGCCGTGGCGCTCGGCCAGCCAGGTGGCGTAATAGCCGCCGAGCGAGCTGCCCACCAGCGTGGGCGTCACGCCGCGCTCGCGGCAACGCGCGAGCTGCGCCTCGACGAGTGCGATCGCCGCGCGCGGCGACACCGGCAGCTGCTCGCACCAGAATGCGTCGCCCAGCCCGCGTGCCTGCATGCGGGCCTTGAGCGCCTGCGCCTTGATCGAGGCCGGCGCGGAGCGGAAACCGTGCATGTAGACGATCATGCCTCGCTCCATTGCACCAGGCCGAAATGCCAGGTCGCGAGCACCACCAGGCCGAAGGCGATGCGGTACCAGGCAAAGCCGATGAAGGTGTGATTGGAGATGAAGCGGATGAAGCCCTTCACCGCCCACATCGCGGAAAAGAAGGCGGCGACGAAGCCGACCGCGAACACCGGCAGGTCCTCGACCCGCAGTAGGGCCCAGTTCTTGTAGAGATCGTAGGCGGTGGCGGCGAACATCGTCGGGATGGCGAGGAAGAAGGAGAACTCCGTGGCGGCCTTGCGCGACAGGCCGAACACCAGTCCGCCCATGATCGTGGCTCCCGAGCGCGAGGTGCCCGGAATCATCGCCAGCGCCTGGGCGAAGCCGACCTTGAGCGCGTCGTTCCAGCGCATCGCGTCCACCGACGCGATGCGCGGATGGTAGGCGCGCTTCTCGACGTAGAGGATGATCAGGCCGCCCACGACCAGCGCGGTGGCGACGGTGATGGGGTTGAACAGCAGTTCCTTGATCGTGGAGTGGAACATCAGGCCAAGCACCGCGGCGGGCAGAAAGGCGATGAAGAGCATGGCGACGAAGCGCTGCGCGCTGGGCTCGGTGGCGAGGCCGGTGGCCACGCCGACGAGGCGCTCGCGGTAGTCCCAGCACACGGCGAGGATGGCGCCGAGCTGAATGACGATCTTGAACACCTTGCTGGCGTCGTCGTTGTAGCCCAGGACGTCGCCGAGAATGATCAGGTGGCCGGTGGAGGACACCGGCAGGAATTCGGTCAGGCCTTCGACGATGCCGAGGACGAGGGCGATGAGCAGGAGGGATGGGTCCATGCAGCGGCGATGTCGTTGTAATTGAGATGGGTGCGGCGCCCGATTATAGCCGGCCGGGTGCTGCGCTGCAGCGATGCATGATGCACGGCGGGGTTCGGCGCGAAGCGATCGCTAGGCGGTCAGGCGTTCGAGGTGCGTGATCCAGTGCAGGGCGTGGTCGCGGTCGTCGCCGCACATCTCGGCCGATGGCGCGAGGCTGGCGCACACCGCCGGGCGGCGCGGGTCGCCGAACAGCCGGCAGCGGTTTGCCGCGTCGAGCTGCACGCAGCGCATGCCCGCCGGCTTGCCCTGCGGCATGCCCGGTATCGCGCTGGAAATGGAGGGAGCGATGCAGCAGGCCGCGCAGCCCGGGCGGCAGTCCATCGGCGTCAGGCGCCCGCCTGCAGGGCGGACCACCATCCCAGCACGCTGTCGAGGCGCGGTGGCAGCAGCGTGCTCTCGCCGCCGGTGAAGCTGTTCCATTCGGGCAGGAAGCGCTCGCCCACGGCGGTCAGCAGCGGTACCGCCGAGAGGGCGGCGATGCCCATCTCGTCGCGCAGGCCGCCGCCGGCGGCTTCCTGGGCGCCGAACTTGTTGATGACGATGAGCTCCGCGCCGCGATCGATCGCGCCGCGGATGGCGACGGCGCCGTGGGCGAGCGCATCGGTGTCGAGCCGGCAGGCGACCGAGCCGCTGCCGAGTTCCTGCGACAGCGCGAAGCACTCTCCGGTCTCCAGGTTCTCGAGCTCCATCGCGCAGGGGTCGTCGATGACGGTGGGGATGTCGTGCTGGATCACGCCGCCCAGCCTGACGCCTTGCGCGGCGAGCGCCCGGGCGGCTTCCATCAGCAGCGCTTCGACGTTGTCGGCGGGCGTGTAGAGGATGGCGGCGATGGGCTGCGCAGGAGGCATGGCGGCGGGCGTGCAGGAGGCGTTGATCGGCATTGTCGCACCGGGCGGGCGCAAGGGTAAGGGCTTGCGGTTCCCGCTGTCGCTGAAGGGACCAGCGCATGTCGTGCCCGATACGCGCTGGTCGCGCGCGTGGCAACAAAGGGATAATGCCCGGCCATGGCATGGACAGAGCATCGATGAGGGTTGAACAGCCGAGAGAGAGCGACCAGCGCGCCGCAGCCGGTTTCGAGGATTGCATGAGCGTCGACCGGGCGCGACTGCGGCGCATGGCACGCGACCTGCATCGCACCGGCGGCGAGCGCGGTGCGCGGCTGCAAGCCGATTTCGACGCCCTGCGCGAGCGTTCGCGCACCGCGCTCGCCGCACGCGTGGCGGCCCTGCCGAAGCCGGAATTCCCGCCCGAGTTGCCGGTGTCGGGCCGCCGCGAGGAGATCGCCGCCGTCCTGCTCGCGCATCAGGTGATCATCGTCTGCGGCGAGACAGGTTCGGGCAAGACCACCCAGCTGCCGAAGATCTGCCTGAGCCTCGGGCGCGGCGCGGCCGGGCTGATCGGCCATACCCAGCCGCGAAGGCTGGCGGCGCGGGCGACCGCGAGCCGGATCGCGCAGGAGCTCAACAGCCCGCTCGGCCAGACTGTCGGCTACAAGATCCGCTTCACCGACAAGCTCAGCCCTGCCAGCTGCGTCAAGCTGATGACCGACGGCATCCTGCTGGCCGAAACCCAGACCGACCCGCTGCTCGCGGCCTACGACACGATCATCATCGACGAGGCGCACGAGCGCAGCCTGAACATCGACTTCATGCTCGGTTACCTTCGTACGCTGCTGCCGCGGCGGCCCGACCTGAAGGTGATCGTGACCTCCGCCACGCTCGACGCCGATCGTTTCGCCCGTCACTTCGCCGACGCCGCGGGCGAACCGGCGCCGGTGGTCGAGGTCTCGGGGCGGCTTTATCCGATCGAGATGCGCTACCGCCCGGTGGATGAATCGGAGACGACACCGGCGCCGCGCACCGGCGAGCGCCCGGCGGTGCGCAAGGACAAGGGCAGGGAGTTGCTCGAGGCGCTGGTCGACGCGGTCGACGAGGCGCAGCGCTGCGGCCCGGGCGACGTGCTGGTATTCCTGCCCGGCGAGCGCGAGATCCGCGAGGCCGCCGAGGCGCTGCGCAAGGCCCACCACATGCCGGGAACCGAGATCCTGCCGCTTTTCGCGCGCCAGTCGGCGCAGGAGCAGGCGCGGGTTTTCTCGCCGTCGAAGGGTCGGCGGGTGGTGTTGTCGACCAACGTGGCCGAAACCTCGCTGACGGTGCCGGGCATCCGCTACGTGGTCGACGCCGGGCTGGCGCGGGTGAAGCGCTACTCGCCGCGCAACAAGGTCGAGCAGCTGCAGATCGAGAAGATCGCGCAGTCGGCGGCGCAGCAGCGCGCCGGACGCTGCGGGCGGGTCATGGACGGCATCTGCTTCCGGCTCTACGATGAGGACGACTTCGGCAAGCGGCCGGCGCACACCGACCCGGAGATCCTGCGCTCCTCGCTCGCCGGCGTGATCCTGCGCATGAAGTCGCTGAAGCTCGGCGCGGTGGAGGACTTCCCTTTCATCGACGCGCCGGGCTCGCGCCTGATCGGCGACGGCTATGCCCTGCTCGCCGAACTCGGCGCCGTGACCGAGGATGACGCGCGCGACCTCACGCCGATCGGCCGCGAACTGGCGAGGATGCCGCTCGACCCCAAGATCGGCCGCATGATCCTGGCCGCGCGCGATCGCGGCAGCCTCGCCGAGGTGCTGGTGATCGCCGCCGCACTGTCGGTGCAGGACCCGCGAGAGCGGCCGCAGGACAATCCGGGCGCGGCCGACCAGGCGCACGCGAAGTTTCGCGGCGGCGAACAGGACCAGCGCTCGGAATTTCTTTGGTACCTGCACCTGTGGAAGGCCTGGGACGAGGTCCAGCGCCACGAGTCGGGCAGCAAGCAGAAGGCCTGGTGCAAGCGGCACTTCCTGTCCTATCTGCGCATGCGCGAATGGCGCGACGTGTTCACCCAGCTGCACACCCTGTGCGCCGAGCACGGCTGGCGCGAGAACCAGCTGCCGGCGACGGGCGAGGCCATCCACAAGGCCCTGCTTGCAGGTCTGCTCGGCAATATCGGCTGCAAGGTCGAGGACGCGTCCGGGCCGCAGGCCGGCTCCTACCTGGGTGCGCGCGGCATCCGCTTCTGGCCGCATCCGGGCTCGGCGCTGGCGAAGAAGGCGGGCAGGTGGATCATGTGCGCCGAGCAGGTCGAGACCTCGCGCCTGTTCGGCCGCTGCGTCGCCCGCATCGAGCCCGAGTGGGTGGAGGAGGTCGGTGCGCACCTGGTCAAGCGCCAGGTGTTCGAGCCGCACTGGTCCAAGTCGGCCGGCAGCGTGCGGGCGTGGGAGCGCGGCACCGTGTACGGCCTGGTGCTCTATCCGCGGCGCGGTGTCGGCTATCGCGACATCGACCCGCATCTTTGCCGCGAACTGTTCATCCGCGAGGGTCTGGTCGAGGGCGAGATCGCCGAAGGGCCCGCCCGCGCGATGGCCTTCCTCACCCACAACCAGCGCCTGGTCGCCGAGATCGAGCGTCTCGAGCACAAAGCCCGCCGGCCCGACGTGCTGGTCGACGAGACCCTGATCGAAGCCTTCTACGCCGGCAGAATCCCGGAGGACATCGTCGATCTGGCCGGCTTCGAAGCCTGGCGCCGGCAGGCCGAGAAGACCGAGCCCAGGCTGCTGCAGCTCACGCGCGATCAGCTCATGCGCCACGAGGCCGAGGGCATCACCACCGAGCGCTTCCCGGCCCGCTTCGAGGTGCTCGGCCAGACGCTGTCGCTGGGCTACCTGCATCGGCCGGGCGAGCCCGACGACGGCGTGACGCTGAGCGTACCGCTGGCGATGCTGAACCAGATTCCGGCGGCGCGTTGCGAGTGGCTGGTACCCGGCCTGTTGGAGGAAAAGGTCGCGGCACTGCTGAAGACGGTGCCGCAGAAGCATCGCCATCGCCTGCGGCCGGTGGCGGACAGCGCGGCGGCCTTCATGGCCGGCTTCGAGGCGCGAGAGTTCGACACCGACGAGCCCTTGCTGCGCAGCCTGCAGCGTTTCGTCGAGGATCGGGTGCAGCTGAAGCTGCCGCTCGAGAGCTTCAGGGCCGAGAACCTCAAGCCCCACTGCTTCATGAACTTCCGCGTCATCGATGAGCACGGCCGGGTGATGGGGCAGTCGCGCAATCTCTCCGAGCTGCGCGCGCGCTTCCGTGATGAGGTCGCCGCGCGCTTCAATGCGGCGAAGATCGGCGGTGCGCTCGCCGGGGCGCTCGATGCGGCGGGCGTCGCGGCCGGGCGGTCAGCTGACGCGGCAAGCGCCCGGGCGCCGGC
>JBFGZP010000096.1:0-10203 GCA_041586695.1 Thauera sp. | reverse complement strand
TTCCCGGGCCAGTACCCGCCGTAGCCCTCGCACATGTCCAGCGTACCCTCCGATACTGCCTGCAACATGTCCGCGTCCGGAACGAGGGCGCTGCCGGCGAACCGCTGGATACGGACTGACCCGTCGGACGCCGTCTTGACGTTGTCGAGAAAGGTGTCGAACTGCGCGTCGCCTTCCTTTCCCCAGTAGGACTGCAACCTCAGCCGATGCTTGGATTCGGCGGCGAAAGCGGAGGGCGATGCAACCGCCGCGGCGCCCGCCACGGTTCCGAGGACTGCGGATTCAAGGAAATTGCGTCTCTTCATGTTGTTATGCTCCTTAGACATGTCCTGGCAAAGTCGCTCGGCACACCCGGCCTCGATAGTCGAGCAGGTTTGTCGTCTGTCTGGTGCCGGGCATCGAGTCGACACGTATTCAACGCCACGACAAGGCTGCGGTCAATTTGGGTAAACCGTAGGCACCAGGGAACATCCTGCTGGCGCCGCATCCGGTCGGGCGTGGTCTTCTTGCTGGCCATGGGCCTTATTTCCCGGCCACGCCCGTGCAGGCGCAAGAAGGGAACAGCTTGTCGTGTTGTCGATGAAGAATCGCGCGTAAGTAACTGATATTGAGAAACTAGAGTCTCGTGGCAGTCGCAGTTCGAACAGGCAAAATGGACGGTTCTGGTCAAGAAGGTGGCTGATTCGGCACCTTCTGGTGGGGCGTCAACCACAGCAGGGGAGGCCGGAACACCGCAACGCGCGAGGATTTCAGGCAAGAAAAAGGCCCGGAGAACATCCGAGCCCTTGAATTTGGTGGACCGAAGGAGGATCGAACTCCCGACCTCTGCATTGCGAACGCAGCGCTCTCCCAGCTGAGCTATCGGCCCTGAAAGAGCGCGCATTATAGAGAACGGCCACACGCTTGTGAACAAGCCCGGCGCATTTCACGCACTCGGTGCGGGCGCGCGCGGTCGCCCGCTTCAGGTCTCGTCCTGTTCGGCCCCGGAGCCGACCGCGGCGCGGCCGAGACGGTCCGCGAGGGCGGCCCAGGCCGGGGCGCCCGGCAGCGCTTCGACGAGGATGAAATCGGCGCCGAGTGCATCGAGACTGCGCAGACTGGCGTACAGCTCATGCGCGTAGCCGGCAGGGTCCGCGGGCGCGGCCAGCCAGGTCAGGCGGCTGTCCTGCGGATCAGCGGTGGCGTGCGCGAGGACGGCGACGCGACTGCCCTCGCCGGCGAGCACACCGGCCTCCTCGACGAGCAGCGCGGATTCGACCAGCAGCACGGGCGTGCTTGGCGCATAGTGCGCGGCGAGCGCACCGGAGACGCGGGGCACGACCCCATCGGCCACGCGCGCCGCAGCGGGCGCCGCCGCTTCGCCCTGTCCAGCCGCCTCCGCCTCATCACGCAGGCGCGGTCGGCGCCCGATGATCCGGGCGATCTCCTCGGCGGTGATGGCGCCGGGGCGAAGGATCACCGGCCCCGCCGTATCAAGGCGCGATAGGTCGAGAATGGTGGACTCGATACCGACCTCGCAGGCACCGCCGTCGAGCACGAGCGCGACGCTCGCGCCCAGCTCCTCGCCGACATGCTGCGCGGTGGTGGGGCTGATACGGCCGAAGCGGTTGGCACTCGGGGCGGCGACCCCCGAGCCGAAAGCCTTCAGCAGCGCGAGCGCGACCGGATGGGCCGGCACCCGCAGGCCGACCGTGTCCTGGCCGCCCGTCACCTCGTCCGGGACGCCGGCCTCGCGCTTGAGGATCAGCGTCAGCGGCCCGGGCCAGAAGGCGCGGGCAAGTGCGACGACCTCCTTCGGGATGCTCGCGGCCCAGCGTGGCAGGTGCTCCGCGTCCGGCAGGTGCACGATCAACGGATGGTCGGCCGGGCGGCCCTTGGCGGCGAAGATTTTTCTCACCGCCTCGGGGTTGAGGGCGTCGGCACCGAGGCCGTACACGGTTTCGGTCGGCAGGCCGACCAGTTCGCCGGCGCGCAGCAGCTCGGCGGCGCGCCGGAGAGCGTCAACCGTGGGCGCGGTGATCGTGGCGCCGCCAGCTGCCGCCTTCATTCGTCTTCGATACCGAGTGCGGCACGAGCCTGCAGCGCCCGCTCGAGCACGCTTGCGACGTCCTCACCTGTGACGGTGAAATGGCCCATCTTGCGCCCCGGGCGGGCGTGATGCTTGGCGTAGAAGTGCAGGCTCAGCCCGGGCACGCCGTGCAGCACCGACCAGTCGGGCTCGCGATAGGCGCCGTGGCCCTTGCCGTCCTCGTACCACAGCTCGCCGAGCAGATTCACCATCACCGCCGCCGAGTGCTGGCGCGGCGTCGCCAGCGGCAGCCCGCACAATGCCCTCACCTGCTGCGCGTACTGGCTGGTGTCGCAGGCGTCGATGGTGTGGTGCCCGCTGTTGTGCGGCCGCGGCGCCATCTCGTTGACGAACAGCGCGCCGCCACAGACGAAGAACTCGACGCCGAGCGTGCCGACATAACCGAGCTTGTGGGCGATGCGTTCGGCGATTTCCTGCGCGCGATCCCGCAGGGCCGGCGCGGCCCGCGCAGGAGCAATCGTCACGTCCAGGATGCCGTGGCGGTGTCGGTTCTCGGCGGCAGGAAAACAGCGCACCTCGCCGGTTTCGTCGCGCGCGAGCACCACCGACACCTCGTAGTCGAGCGTAAGCATCTTCTCGAGCACGCAGGACTCGCCCTTGAAGTGCTGGAACGCGGCCACGGCCTCGTCCCGATCGGCGACGCGTGCCTGGCCCTTGCCGTCGTAGCCGAAGCGAGCCACCTTGAGCACCGCCGGAAACAAGCCGTGGTCGGCGTCGCGCAGGTCGTCCTCGCTTCGGATCGCGGCAAACGGCCCGTGCGGCAGGCCGTTGTCGGCAAGGAAGGACTTCTCCGCGATGCGGTTCTGGCACACCCCCACCGCGCTCGCCGCCGGGTGCGTCGGAATGAACTTCTTCAGGTAGTCGAGCGTGGCCGCCGGAACGTTCTCGAACTCGGTGGTCACCGCGGCGCAGTCGGCGCCCAAGGTGTCGAGCGCGAGATAGTCGTCGTAGCCGGCGACGAGGTGGCGGTCGGCGATCAGGCCGGCGGGGCTGTGCGGATCAGGGTCCAGGACCCAGACCTTGTAGCCCATCTCGTGCGCCGCCGCAACGAAGAAGCGGCCGAGTTGGCCGCCGCCGAGCATGCCCAGGGTGGCAGGCGGGAGAATCATCTGGCGAACCTCTCAGTCCAGCTTCATGTCGAGCACGGTCTGCGTCTGGCGGGCGCGGAAGTCCGCCAGTTTGCCGGCAAGTGCGGAATCTTCGTTCGCCAGCAGCGCCACCGCGAACAAACCGGCATTGGCCGCACCGGCCTCGCCGATGGCGAAGGTGGCCACCGGGATGCCCTTGGGCATCTGCACGATCGACAGCAGCGAATCCTGCCCCGACAGCGCCTTCGACTGCACCGGCACGCCAAGCACCGGTAGCGTGGTCTTGGCCGCGACCATACCGGGCAGGTGGGCCGCACCGCCGGCGCCGGCGATGATCGCCTTGAGTCCGCGGCCACGGGCGGCCTCGGCATACTCGAACATCAGGTCCGGGGTGCGGTGGGCGGAAACGACCCGTGCCTCGAAGGGCACGCCGAACTCCTCGAGGATCTTCGCCGCGGCCTGCATGGTCGGCCAGTCGGAGTTCGAGCCCATGATGATGCCGACGACGGGTCTGCTTTCGCTCATCGCTTTGTTTCCTTTTCGCCGGCAACGCGCCCGGCGGAGATCACGGTGTTCTCGAGCAGCATGGTGATGGTCATCGGTCCGACGCCGCCGGGCACGGGCGTGATCAGGCCCGCGACCTCCTTCGCCGAGGCGAAGTCGACGTCGCCGCAGAGCTTGCCCGCGTCCGGCCCGTCCTGCAGGCGGTTGATGCCGACGTCGATGACGGCGGCGCCGGGCTTGATCATGGCGCCGGTGAGGAAGCGCGGCTTGCCGATCGCGGCGACGAGGATATCGGCGCGACGGGTGTGGAAGGCCAGATCGCGCGTCTTCGAGTGGCACACGGTGACGGTGGCGCCGGCATTGGTCAGCAGCATCGCCATCGGTTTGCCGACGATGTTCGAGCGCCCGATCACCACCGCTTCGGCACCTGCAATCGGCACCCTCTCGGCTTCCAGCAGTTTCCTGATCCCATGTGGGGTACAGGGCAGGAAGCCCTCCCGTTTTTGCGATAGCCGGCCGACGTTCTCGGCGTGAAAGCCATCGACGTCCTTGGCCACGCTGATCGCTTCGAGCACCGCGGCTTCGTCGAACTGCGGCGGCAGCGGCAGCTGCACGAGGATGCCGTGGACGGCCGGGTCGGCATTGAGCTCGGCCAGCTTCGACATGACTTCGGCGGGCTCGGCGTCCTGCGGATAGTCGAAGCGGAGCGAGCGGATGCCCGCCTTCTCGCACGCGGCGACCTTGTTGCGCACATACACGGCTGACGCGGGATCGGCGCCGACCAGGAGCACGGCCAGACAGGGTTGCACGCCCTGCTCGGTCAACGCGGCGGCGCGCTCGGCGATCTCGCCGCGGACACGGGCTGATAGCGCGTTGCCATCGATAATGCGAGCCGTCATCGAAGAAGCCTCGAAAAAACGCGCAATTTTATCAGCACTGAGGCCGGCATGGTCTTCCCGACTGCGTCGCCGCCCGCTGCAATGACCGGGCCGCCCGCAGCGTGCTTCAGCTTTCGGACACAGGCGGACACTTCAGGCCGACTTCCGTGATCACGCCTGCGCGGTCCATCTCGCGCACGGTGAGGGTGAACGCCCCGACCGCCACACGGTCGCCGACCACGGCGCGGCGCCCCAGGCGCGCGCGCATCATCGCGCGCAGTTCGAGCGCGCTTTCGTCGCGCGGCAACTCGAAGCCGTAGGCGTCCGCCAGGTCGCCCGCCCGGCACGCGGGGTCGACGACGAATTCGCCAAAGAACCCCGCATTGGCACTGAGCTCGCCGGCTGGGCCGCCGAAGACGCGGGCCAGATCCTCGGCCAGCACCTCGGGCGCGGCGAACCAGACGAAGTCGCCGGCAGCGAGGCGCGTATCGTCATGAAGATGCTGCAGGCTGCCCGCACGCACCAGTGCGACACAGCGCGCGCCGGCACCGATCATCTCGGCCGTCGCGTCCTCGGGGTGCCGGCCCACGGCGCGCGCACCGGGCGCGACCTGGTACTCGAGGAGGTCGAGCGCCACCTCCTCGCTCACCCACACCTCGCGCCGGTCTATCGGCTCGTCGCGCGGCGGCACCTCGAGCTTGAGCAGGCGTGCCGCAACCGGCACGGTGGCGCCCTGCACCAGCAGCGAGAACAGCACCACCGCAAAGGCGACGTCGAACAGCAGGCGCGAGTGCGGCACACCCATCATGACCGGCACGATCGCCAGCACGATCGGCACCGCCCCGCGCAGGCCCACCCAGGACACGTAGGCCAGCTCGGCGACCCGGTAACGGAAGGGCAAGAGGCCGAGCACCACCGCCAGCGGACGGGCAACCAGGGTGAGGAACACGGCCATCGCCAGCGCCTCCCAGGCGTGGTCGAGCAGGTGGGATGGCGTCACCAGCAGCCCGAGGACGAGGAACATGCCCGCCTGTGCCAGCCATGCCAGGCCGTCCATCACCCGCAGGACGTGCTCGGTGGCATGACTTCGACGATTGCCGACGACCAGCCCCGCCAGATAGACCGCCAGAAATCCGCTGCCGTCGAGCAGGTTGGTGGCGGCGAAAATGAACAGCCCGCCCGACACGATGAGCAGTGCGTATAAGCCTTCGGGCAGGGTCAGCCGCGCCATCATGCGCGACAGCATCCAGCCTCCGCCCAGACCGGCGAGCGCGCCGAGGCCGAGTTGCGTCAGCAGCATCAGGGCGAAGTTGCCGACGCTCGCCTTCTCGGGATGAAGCAGCATCTCGACCAGCGCGGTGACGAGCAGGATCGCCATAGGGTCGTTGGCGCCGGACTCGATTTCGAGCGTGGCCTTGACCCGTTCGTTGAGGCGCACGCCGCTGTTGCGCAGCAACGCGAACACCGCCGCGGCATCGGTGGAGCCGACGATGGCGGCGAGCAGGAAGCCGAGGCGCCAGTCGACATCGAGCAGCCAGGTCGCGAACACGCCGAGCGACAAGGCCGTACCGACCACGCCCCAGCTCGCCAGGACCGCCGCAGGCCAGGCGGCCACGCGGAAGGTCCTGACCCGCGTGCGCAGCCCGCCATCGAGCAGGATGACCGCCAGCGCAAGCTGGCCGACCATGGTGGCGATGAAGAAGTCGTCGAAGGCGATGCCGCCGGGCCCGTCTTCCCCGGCCAGCATGCCGACGAGGAGGAACAGCAGCAGCAGCGGCAGGCCGAGCCGGGCCGACACCGTGCTGGCTAGCACGCTGATGAACAGGAGCAGCCCGGCAAGAAGGAAAAGCGCGTTGATTCCCGTCATTGCCGCAACCAGTCAAAAAACGCCGCAGTATAGCCGTCCGCATTGTGCCCATCGCACAATCCAGCATCGTCTGACCGGTCAGCGAGCGGTGCCCGGCTCCACCGTTACGACATGCTGGACCAGTTCGGCCAGCGAGTGGGCGCCCATCTTCTCCATGACCCGGGCGCGATGGACTTCCACGGTCTTGATGCTGATGCCGAGCACGTCGGCAATCTGCTTGTTGAGCTTGCCGACGATGATGAGGTCGAGCACCTCGCGCTCGCGCTGAGTCAGGTGCTCGAGCCGACGCGCGGTGTCCTCCTCGAGCAGGCGCTTGTCGCGATTCTCGCGCTCGGACTGCAGGCACTGCTCGATCAGGCGCAGCATGTCGCCCTCGCCGAATGGCTTTTCGATGAAGTCCACCGCGCCTTTCTTCAAGGCGGCGACGGCCATCGGAACGTCGCCGTGGCCGGTGATGAAGATGACCGGCAGGCCACAGCGCCGGTGACGAAGTTCCTCGAACAATTCCAGGCCACTCATGCCCGGCATGCGCACGTCGAGCACGATGCAGCCGGCCATCTCGGGCCGGAACGCGTCGAGGAAGGCCTCGGCTGAATCGTGCGCCGCGACGGAGTAGGCGTTCGACTCGAGCATCCAGACGAGGGAGTCGCGCAGGGCTTCGTCATCGTCGACGACGTGGATGATCTGGTCAGGCGCTGCGGACAACTCGCTCACTGGCGGCCTCGGTCGGAAGGTTGAAGGAGAATATGGTACCCCCTTCCGGATTGGCGTCGACGATCAGCCTGCCATCATGGAACTCGACGATCGAGCGGCAGATGTTCAGGCCCATGCCCATGCCTTCGGACTTGGTCGAGTAGAAGGGCGTGAACAGGCGCTGGCGGTGTTCCTCGTCGATGCCGTGGCCACGGTCGATGACCGCCACTTCCACTGCTCGCGGACCGAATGCACGCACGCGGACGACCAGCACACGCTGCTCGGGCAAGGCATCCGTCATGGCCTCCAGGCCGTTGCGAATCAGGTTCAGAAGAACCTGCTCGATCATGATGCGATCGGCGAACACCGGCGGAAGGCCGGGCTCGACCTCGGCGGCGATGCGGATGCCGGTTCGACGCGCGTCGATGTCGGCAAAGCCGAGCGCTTCCTCGATCACTTCGGAAACCTGCACCGCGCTTCGGCGCGGCTCGCTCTTTTTCACGAACTCGCGCACGCGACGAATGATCTTGCCCGCGCGTTCGGCCTGGAAGCTGGCCTTCTGCATCGCCGCCAGGACCTCCTCCGGCTTCCAGCTGCCACCCTGGATACGGGTGACGCAGCCGGCGCAATAGTTGGCGATGGCGGCAAGCGGCTGATTGAGCTCGTGAGCGAGCGTGGAAGCCATCTCGCCCATCGTGATCAGGCGCGAGGTGCGCTGGAGGCGCTCTTCCTGCTCGCGCGAGACCTCGGCGGTCTGCTTGCGGTCGGTGATGTCGGTGGCGATGCCCATGCGCACCACCCGACCATCGACCCAGCGCGTGGCCTGCTCGCGCACGTGGTACCAGCGCCCCGACAGCGGATGCTGCAACTCGCCATCGAAGAGCTCGCGCGGCAGGTCGCCGACCGCGAGCCCGCGCGGATCGATCGCATAGTCGCCGTGCTCCGGCTGCAGGACCGCGACGCCGCGCACCGTTCGTCCGACCGCGTCGAAGCCGTGGATGCGCTTGAAGGCGCGGTTGGCAAAAAGGATCTCGTCGGTGCGCGCATCGGCGACGAACACGGCGGCGTCGAGACCGTCGAGCACGGCCTCGAAGCGCTCATGCGCCGCCTCCAGTGCCGCGCGCACGCGCTTGGGTTCGGTGATGTCCGTGATCGAGGCCATCCACCCGGTTTGACGACCGGTGAGGTCGATCAGCGGCGACAGGTAGAAGCGCGCGTCGAGGCGCTCGCCGTTCTTGCGCCGGATGCGCATCTCGAAGCCGCCCGCCGGCGCACGGCCCGACAGGGTCAGCTCGAGGTTGCGGCGGCAGACGTCGATGTCCTCACTCGGCCAGTAGGGGAAAGGCGGCTCGACGCCGACGAGTTCGTCCTCGTCGAAGCCGACCATGCGGCAGAAGGCGGAATTGGCGAAGATGATGCGCCCGGTGAGATCGATGGCGCGCAATCCGGTAATGACCGAGTCCTCCATGGCCTTGCGGAAGGCGGACTCGGCGCGCAGGGCCTCCTCGGTGGCCTTGCGCCCGGTGATGTCGTGCGCCACGGCGTATACGAGCTTCTCCTCCGGCACCGGGTTGATGCTCCATATCAGCCACTTGTAGCTGCCGTCGGCGCAGCGGCAGCGGTTCTCGAAATTGACCGGCTCGCCCTTCTCGAGCAGCCTCAGCTGCTCCGTTGTCGCGCCCACGTCTTCGGCGTGCGCGATGTCGATCAGCGGGCAACCTGCCAGCGACTTCGGCGTGTAGCCGAGAACGCGCTCGAACGCCGGATTACAGCGACGGAAGCGTCCGTCCAGGCCGAGGACGCAGAGAATGTCGAGCGAAAGGTTGAACAGCCGGTCGCGCTCCTTCTCGACCTGGACCCGACGCTGCACATGGCTGCGCAGGGTCCACAGGCTCCACAGCGCGATCAGGGACAGGCCGACGATCAAGATTTTCGGCAAAGCCTTCGGCAGCCCGTCCCCGGCGCGGAATGCGCTCGCCTTCAAGCTCAGGCCGTTGCCGGGTGGATCGAGCGGAATCTCGAACGACACGCTTTCGTCGATATCCTTCACCGCGGAATTGACCGCCAGCGCCTCGCCATCGGCGTTCTTCAGCGCCAGCCGGTACTTGTCGCCGAACCATCCCGGTACGAGGTAGCGCACCATGCGCTCGATCGAGTACACGCCGACGATCGCGCCGCGAAATTCGCCGCCGCGCAGCACCGGCGAATAGACCTCGAGGACCGCTTCACCGCGCGCGGTCCGGCGCGCCTCGCCATAGGCGAGACGCCCGGAGTCGCGGGCACGGTGAAGACTGCGCGCCTGCTCGCCACCGAGCGCCTCGCCGGCGAGTCGTTCGGTAGTATCGAAGGGCGCGGACCAGCGCACGATCTCGTCCGCGCCCACCCACACGATGTTCGCCAGCTCACCGTTGTTGGCAATGTGCTGATTGGCGCGAAGCTGAAACGCATCGAGATCCAGGACGTCCGCGGCGAGGTCGCGCGCCAGCTGGCCGAGGAACTCCTCCGTCCCGAGCATGTGCGTGCGCATCGTCTGCTCCGCCCATTGCACGTCGCGGGCCACGGCACCGCGCTCGTTTTGCAGCTCCCGGTTCTGCAGCAGCCCCACCACTGCGAGCATGGAAAGGGCGAACACGACCACGGCCACATAGGGCGCCGTCCAGTACCAGCGGTGAAGCGTGCGGCTGACGGCAGTGGAGTCGGGCATGGGAAGCAAGACCGGGATGCGCGGCCGCGGGGGCCGCAAGGATGAATGCTCGGCGCCGGGCGGGCGAGATCGCCAAGCCTCGAGAACGCGAAAAGGACTGCTGCCGGCGAGCGGGCTGACTCCAGCCGAAGCGAGGCAAGCACATCAATTCTCGCGATCCGGCGCGGGCAGCGGAATTCGGTCTTACCCTAATTCGGCTCGATGCTTCCGACATCGGGCCCGAAGCGCACCCGATTGGGATCCAGCGTCGGGGTTTCCGCCAATTCTTACCTTTGCCGCGGCCGCCTAGAGTGCACGGATGACCCCATTCAGACTGCCGAAGCTCGCGCTTGCCCCGCTTCTCGCCGTACTGCTCGTGCTTTCGCCTGCGCCGTCCGGCC
>JBFGZP010000095.1:0-10209 GCA_041586695.1 Thauera sp. | reverse complement strand
AGCGCCATGACAGGGCGCAGGTGCGGGTTTTCGCCTACTCCAGCGGGCGCGACGACGGCAGCGCGTGGCGACGCCGGGCCGAAGCCGCACCGGATGTGTTTCGCGATGTTTCGGAACTCGAGGATGACGAGTTCGCCGCACGGGTGCGAGACGATGCCATCGACATCCTGGTCGATCTCAATGGCTGGGCGAACGAAGGCCGCCTCGGCGCCTTCGCGCGGCGCCCGGCGCCGGTGCAGGCGGGCTGGCTGGGCTACCCGGCGACCGTCGGGGTGGACGGGATCTACGACTATGTCATCGGCGATGCGGTGGTCACGCCACTTGCGGACGCACCGTTCTACGTCGAGACCATCGCCCAGCTGCCGAACAGCTACCAGGCTAACGACGACGCTCGCGGCCTCGGCACGAAGCCTCCCCGCTCGGCGCTCGCGCTGCCCGAAGAGGCGGTGGTGTTGTGCTGCTTCAACCAGTTGTACAAGCTCAACCCGGGCGTGCTGGACGCCTGGTGCCGAATCCTGACGGCGGTGCCGAACAGCGTGCTTTGGCTGCTCGAAGCGAAGGACCCGCACGCCCGCACCAACCTGGAGAAGGAGTTCGCCGCGCGCGGTGTTCCGCTCTCCCGCCTGGCGTGGGCGCCCCGGCTGCCGGTCGAAGAGCACCTCGCCCGCCTGCAGCAGGCCGACATCGGCCTCGACACCTGGCCCTACAACGCCCACACCACTGCCGCCGACGCCTTGTGGGCCGGCGTGCCGATGACGACGCTGCGCGGCAACACCTTTGCCGGCCGGGTGTGCGAGAGCCTGCTGCGCGCATTCGGCATGTCGGAGATGGTGGCGGACGACGTCGATGCCTACGTCGACATGGTCGTCGCGCTGGCGACCGACAGCGCTGCCCTGCGCGCGGCCAGGGCGAAGGTGAAGGGTCGGCGCAAGGCGAGCCCCTTGTTCGACACCACGCGCTTCGCGGCGGACCTCGAGCGCCTGTATCGGCGCATGTGGCTGCAGCGCAATGCGCCCGAGCGGGCGCCGATCGTGCTCGACAAGGCCTGAGTCTTCGCCTCGCGACGGGCGCAACGCCTTGCGCCGAGCGATTGTCTGTTCAACAGTTGGAGTCATTGCATCGATGAGCAACAGCATCAAGTATCGTCTATTGATCCTGGCCGCTGTGGCCTTCGGCGCCTCGGGCCAGGCGTCGGCCGAAGCCGGTGCCGTGCTGATGCGCGCCGCCAACGGCGCGGAAGTGACGGTGGCCGACGTGCTCGCCGACGCCGAGCGCATCCCGTCGCAATTGCGTGGCGAGGTGCTGGGCGACGCGGCCAAGGTCGTGCAGCTCGCGAGCAACCTGGCGGTGGTCCGTGCCCTTGCGGCGCAGGCCGAGGCCGAAGGCCTGGCCGCCGACCCGAAGGTCGCCGCTGCGCTGCGCCTGGCGCGCGACCGCGTGCTGTTCGAAGCACGCCTGGCCGCCGCCGCGGCCACAGTGCAGGCCGACCCGGGCGCCGTGGAGCGTCTCGCCCTCGCCGATTACCGGGCCAACCCCGAACGCTTCGAGGTGCCCGAGCAGATCCGTGCGAGCCACATCCTGTTCCGCGGCGACGACGCGCGCACGCGTGCCGCGGTGGTGCTCCTCGCGCTGCGCGAGCCCGGGGCCGATTTCGCCGCCCTGGCGCGCGAGCATTCCGAGGACCCCGGCAGTGGCAGCCGCGGTGGCGACCTGGGCTGGTTCGGCCGCGGCAAGATGGTGAAGGCGTTCGACGACGCCGCCTTCGCCCTGAAGCCGGGCGAACTGAGCGGCCTGGTGGAATCCGATTTCGGCTTTCACATCATCCGCCTGGACGAGCACCGGCCGGCGGGACGGAAACCCTTCGATGAGGTCAAGGGCGAGCTTTCTGCCGCCATCGTCAAGAAGATCGAGGGGGACGCACGGACGGCGATCATCGCCCCGGTGCAGGCCTCGCTGCAGCCCGAGCCTTCGGCCATCGAGGCCTTCGCCAGCGCACGGCGCTAGATCTGCCGGCGCCCTTGGCGGGCGAGCTTGCCGGGCCGCGCGCGGAGGCCGACAATACGTCCCTTTGTGATTCAGGCGGTTGCGTCGATGCGCGCTTTGTACGAGGACGGCGGGGCCTTGCTGCGGGCCCGGTCCCTGCTGTGGATGATGGCGCGGCGCGAGATCGCAGCCCGCAATGCCGGCTCGGCCGCGGGGGTGGTGTGGGCTTATCTCCAGCCGCTGCTGACGGTAGCGGCGTATTACCTGGTGTTCGACGTGGTGTTTGCGATGCGCCTGGGCGAAAACGCGCCGACGCGCGCGGTGGGCGCCTTCCTCATCGTCGGCGCGCTGCCGTGGATGGCGTTTTGCGATGCGGTCTCGCGTGGCATGAACAGCCTCATCGACTCGGGCGGCGTGCTGCAGAAGAACCCCTTGCCGCCCGCGCTGTTTCCGGCACGGGCGGTGCTGGCGAGCATGGTCATCTACCTGCCCCTGATCGCGCTGGTGACGCTGGCGTACTTTCCGATGCATCACTTCTCGCCCGCGTTGCTCGCACTGCCGCTGTTGTTCCTCGCCCAATTGATGCTGTGCATGGTGCTCGCCTACATGCTCGCCATCCTTGCCGCTGCCTTGCGTGACGTCCTGCAGGTGGTGGCCTTCCTGCTCTCGGTCGGGATCTTCCTGTCGCCCGTGCTCTTCCCGGTAACCATGTTTCCCGAAGCATGGCGCTGGGTCCTGTGGCTGAACCCGATGTCCTCCCTGGTGATGGGCTACCAGGCCGTGTTGCTCGGCGGCAACTGGCCCGGTGCGGGCGTGTGGGGTGGCATCGGCGTGTGGCTGGCAGCGAGTGTGGTGGTGCTGGACCGGCTGGTTGCGCGTAGCCGCGAGACCCTGGTGGACTGGCTGTGAGCGCACCCGAGAACATCACCATGGCCGGGGCGACGGACGTGGCCCTGCATGCCGAAACCCTGGGCAAGGGCTACAAGCTCTACGATTCGCCACGCGCGCGCCTGAAGGCCTTGCTCACCGGGCGGACCTACCATCGCAGTCATTGGGCGCTTGCCGAGGTTTCGTTCGAGCTCCATCGCGGCCAGTGCATGGGCCTGATCGGCGACAACGGGGCGGGCAAGAGCACGCTGCTGAAGCTGGTGGCGGGAACGCTGCAGCCCACCACCGGCCGGATCGAGCGGCGTGGGCGGGTGACGGCCATCCTCGAACTGGGTGCGGGCTTCCATCCGGAGTTCTCCGGGCGGGACAACCTGTATTTCGCCGGTGCCCTGATCGGCATCGGCGAGCGCGCGATGAAGGCGCTGGAAGCGAGCATCATCGAGTTTTCCGAGCTCGAGCATGCCATCGACCGCCCGGTCAAGACCTACTCCTCCGGCATGGTCGTGCGCCTGGCGTTCGCGCTGGTAACGGCCATCGAACCCGATGTGCTGATCATCGACGAGGCCCTCGCGGTCGGCGACCAGCATTTCCAGAAGAAGTGCGTGGAGCGCATCGAGGCCTTTCGCCAGCGCGGCTGCACGATCCTGTTCTGTTCCCACAGCCTGTACCACATCCGTCAGTTGTGTGACGTGGCGCTATGGCTGGACGGCGGGCGGCCGCGTGCGTTCGGTCCGACCGAACGCGTACTGGCGTCCTACGAGGCCCATGTGCGGGCGATGGACGGCGCGAGCGGGCTGAGCGCGCCGAAGTCGACGGTGGATGCAACGGTCGGGCAACTGGTGCCGGCAGATCGACGCGCCGGTATTCACGAGGTCCGGGTCGCGGGGCTGGAGGCCGCGCCGCCGGCTGGAGAGCTGCCGCTGCTCGAGGCCAAGGACCTCGTCATTACGGTGACGGCCTACGTCAATGCCGATGAGCAGCCGAGCGTGGGCGTGATGCTGGAACAGCTCAACGGTGTCGGTATCACCTCCGTCACCACCCACGGCGATGGCGCGGCGCCAGAGCGCCTGGCCGATGGCCGCTGGCGGGCGACGGTGACCTTTCCGGATCTGCCACTGCACACCGGCGACTACGTGGTCAGCGCGTATCTGTTCGACTCGCGCGGAATCGTGGTGTACGAGGAGTGGCAGGATTGCGTGCGTTTCAAGTTCGTGTACCCGACGATGACACCGGGCCTGGTCCGCCTGCCTCACGCATGGACATGAGACTCATCGTGCACCGGCTCCGTGTCGAGGCCCACGACCTCGTGGAGTTGGTGCTGGTGCCCGGCCTGGCTGCGGCCTTGCCATGGCGCTGGTGTTTCGCCCTGTTCAAGCGCCTGGCTGGCTGGCGTTTCCTCTACCGCGGGGCTTGCGAACGGGCGGCGTTGCAGGCGCAGGCACGCGGCTGGGCGGGCGTCGATGGGCGCGCCTTCGAGCGTGCGCGGCGCCTGCTCACGATCGTGGACCATGCCGACATGTACCTCGCCAGAGCGCGGTCCGACGCATGGATGCGGCGCCATCTGAAGGTCGATGGCGAATGGCCGGCCGCGGGCGGGCCCATGCTGCTGTTTACCTTTCACTGGGGCGCGGGGATGTGGGGGCTGCGCCATGCCGCAGGGGCGGGGCTGACGCCGAACGCGCTGGTGGCGCCGCTGAACCCGGCGCACTATCCGGGTCGCGCCGTCTGCCTGCGCTACAGCCTGGCACGCAACGCGACGGTCGCGGCGGCGCTGCGACGCGTACCGCTCGACGTTTCGGGCAGCTTGCGACCGGCCCTGAAGGCGCTGCGCGCGGGCGAGCCGGTGCTCGCCGTGGTCGACGTGCCCGCCGACCACGCCAGCGCGAGCGAGGAGATCAGCTTCCTGGGCATGGCCGCGCGGGTGCCCCGTCCACTGTTTCGCCTTGCCGTCGACCAGGGCATTCCGGTGGTGATCTACCTCACCGGCATCCGCATGAGCGATGGCGAGCGCACGCTGCGCATTCGCCAGCTTGGCGTGCGCCGGGACGTCGGCGAATTGATCCGCGACACCTTCGCCGTGCTCGAGGAGGCCGTGCGCGACGATCCGGCTGCCTGGCATTTCTGGGGCGTGGCGGAACGCTTCTTCAGCCGCCCCCACGCCGGCTCAGCGCTGCAGCCAGCTCTTGAGGCGTGACTGCCAGCGCAGCGGAATGCGGCGGGCGACGCCGCGCAGGACGGGCGCGCTGCGAAGCCGGACGATCGCCTTCAGAGCCCGGTTTTTGGCGCCCTTGCGCACGGCATCGATGCCGACGTGGCGGCCAGGGCGATGCTGGTCGAGGAAGGCCCGCGTCAGGGGTTCTTGCGCGCTGGCGCTGACGATTCCCTGCAGATAGTGCTCGTCGTAGGTCCAGTCGTCGGCGGGGCCGGGGTCAGCGGCGACGGGGTTCGGCCCTTCGCCGCTGACGAAGTGCTCGCTCCGGATCTTGTCGAAGAAGGCGAGCCACTCTGCCGGTTTCATGTTCCACGGACGGATCCAGCTCCATTCGCGTCCGGCGAGGCGTTCCGGAAATGCGCCGAGGTTGGTGGCAACCACGGGCAGGCCATGGCGCAGGCAGGCGCTTAGGGTGTAGCTGTAGGTTTCCGGGCATTGCGCCGGAAACCACACCAGATCGGGCTTGAGCCAGTCGAGGAGGCGGCCGAGGTCGTGATCGTCGTAGGGACCATGCACGGTCAGGCGGGTGCGCGGCTGCGTGCGCAGATTGCGGTAGGCATAGCCGACGAGGTGGAACTCCAGGGCCTTGTCCTGACGGGCTGCTTCGGCGGCGACGTCTTCCAGGATGTCGGCGCCCTTGATCGGGCTCAGAGCGCCGATGACGGCGATGCGCAGCGGCCCCTCCGCGACCAGCCGCGCCGGTCGGGGTGGCGCGATGCTGGCGGCGTAGAGTTCCGCATGCGGGGCGACGTGGATGTTGCCGCCCGGGGCAAGTTCGCGCAGGCGCCGCGCAGTATCGTGGCTGGGGGCGAGCGTCACACGCGCCTCCTCGATGAGGTCCCGATAGGCGTCGCGCCAGGTCTCGATTTCCACCCCGCCCGGAGCAGGTGAGCGACGCAGGCACGCCCTGCATTGATCGAGCCCCTCTTCGCCGCAGTAGCGGTTGGTGTGATCGATCAGGGAGACCTGTGGGCAAATCGCGTAGAAGTCGTGCGCGGTGAAGTCGTAGCGCACCCCGAGGTGTTCGGGCAGGCTGCGAACCTCGGCCGTATGGCCCAGCAGGTGATGGAAGTGGACATGGCTCGTGCCGATCCGGCGTAGCGCGTCGACGAGCGCGTCGAACTCGTCGGGCAGGCGGAAGGCGAGCTGCAAGGCTTCTCCCGCGCCGAGGTACTCGAGCAGGGTTTCGCCGCCCGGCGCGGGGCAGAGGGTAAAAAACGCCGCCCTGCGGCCGAAACGCTCGGCAAGTTCCTCGATGTGCCGGCGCGTCCCACCGGCGCGATCGTGGGCAACGACCAGAATCACCGGCAGCTCGCTGGCGCGGACACGGGCGAGATCGACGGCGAGCCGGCTGCTGCGCGCCGGGTCCGCGGCGATGTGGGTATGGACGAGGGTTTCGTATTCCGGGTGCAGGCGGCGCATCACCGCTCCTGCCTCGCGTTCGCGGGGGGTCTTGCTGGCGCCGAAGCTTACGCCGCCGGCGTGGCGAACGAAGGTGTCCAGCGCGAAGACATTCCGCCAGCCGGCCTCGCTGGCGCGCATGCAGAAATCGTTCTCTTCGCCGTAGCCCTTGCCGAAGTTGTCGACGTCGAACGGGCCGATCTCGGCGAGGCAGTCGCGTCGGATATACATGCAGAAGCCGATCGCGGTGGGAATGTCGACGATCTGCCCGGCGTTGACTTGTGCAAAGAGGGCGTCGAGCGTGGCGGTGTCGTAGCCCGCGGGCAACTCGTTGTCGGCGCAGAAGCGGGGGTAGCTGCAGATGGTCGCGTTGTTGGAAAACGGTGTGACGCTGGCCACGCGGGCATCGGCATAGGCGGCACCGCGGATGCGGTCGAGCCAGTCGTTGGCCACCTCCGCGTCGCTGTTGAGCAGCACGACGTCATTGCTGGTGGACATCGCCATGCCACGATTGACGGTGGCGACGAAGCCGAGGTTGTGCTCGTTTTCCAGCAGGACGATACGTTCGTCGCTGCCGTCGAGCTGGCGCAGCCAGTCCGTCACCTCCGCTTCCGGACTCGCGTCGTTGATGATGATGAGGCGGAACGGTGTCTGGTTGACGCTGTGAAGTACCGACTCGATGCAGCGGCGCGTGTCGCCGAGGCCGCGATATACGGGCACGATCACGTCCACCGGTGCCGAAGGGGGTGCGATGCGCCGGGCCTCGGGTGGGGAAAGTCCCGGACTTTCCTGCGCCTCCGAAGCCGCGCCGCCGATCGCCCGATCCAGCCGCATCTTGAGCTTCACGAGCGGGCGGGTCGCGCGGAAAACGGTGGAGTTCTCGATCGACTGCAGATGCTGAACCAGCCCGTCGCGCGCCTGCTCGGCTTTGCGGACCTCCTTCTTCAGTGCCGCCTGGCGTTGCATGAGCGTGTCGCGCTGCTCGCTGACGGCTTCGAAACTCGCACGCAGTCGTTCGAGTTCGAGGAGCTCCTGCGCGGTCCTTGCGGACAGCGATGCAGCCTGTGCCCTGGCTTCGGCGACCTGAGCGTCGCGCGCCGCGATCTCACGGGCGAACTCGCGCCCCGCATCGGCAAGCGCGAGATAGTCGGCCGACATCGGCCAGCCTGCATCGATCTCGAGTGCACCACCGCGCGCGCACGCCGCAAGCGCCGCGGCGACCGGCAGTTCGACCCAGGGATCGTCACCATGCAGCATCAGCAGCGCCGCCTGTGATAGCGGCCAGGGCGGGCGGAACACGATGTCGTGATGCGGCGCGCTCGCGAGTGCGTCGATGCTGTCCTCTTCGCTGTGCCAGGCCCAGAGCGGGTTGCCGTCGGCATCGAGCAGGCGGATGGCGTGCAAATGAAAGAAACCGGGGCGGTCCGCAGGGTCGAGACGCAGCCCGCAGAGCGGCGGAGTTGCCCGCGGCAAGTCGAAACGCAAGGTCTGGCGCAGATCACCGATGATGCCCCGGGCCACGAGCTTGCCCTGCTCGGTATATCCCTCGGTGGTGCGCAGGAAGAGCTCGGCCGTATACTGCGCGCGAGCCGGAGCCTGATCGCGGCCCGCAGCGGGCGTCTCTGCCGCGGCGGAATCACTCGGGCGCGCCGCAACGATGAACTGATAGCTCGACGCATCCGGTGAGGCGATCAGGTGGCGGGCGACCGCAGGCGGCAGGCTGTCGAAGGCCACGCGAAACTCCGATGCGGCCAGGTCCACCTCGACGACGTCGATGGAGTTCGCCACCCAGCCTGCTTCAGCGAGAAAACGTTGCAGCGAGCGGCGGGTGAAGAAACGCAGATGGGTGCGATCGAGCAGACCCTCATCGCGGTAGCGGAACTCGCCGCCCATGAGCTCGGCGACCAGGCCCGCATAGCCCGCGTTGGGGACTGAAATGAGCACTCGCCCGGTCGGTGTGAGCAGTGCGCGGCAGGCGCCGAGGATGCGCTCGGGCTGGCGCAGGTGCTCGAGCACATCCGCGCAGACGATGAAATCGTAGCGACAGCCGGGGAAGAGCGTTGCGAGATCGCAGGTATCGAGGTCGGCGACTTCGACGCGGCGATAATGGGGCCGCGCCAGAACGGCTTCCGCTTCGTTGTACGTGACCCCGTCGACGATGCAGCCAAGGCGTTCGCCCAGGTGCCTGCCGAGCGCGCCGCTGCCGGTGCCGAGATCGAGGACGGAGGCGCCGGGATCGACCATGCTCGCGAGCATCGACAGCGATGTCCGCTGATCGGGCTCGATCGAGCGGCTATATACGTGCAACGCGTCGGTTGGTTGCGTCATGACTGAACTGCCGGCTTGAGGGTGGGCGATGGGCGGGCGAATTCGCGCGCGCGATTCTGGCACATGCTTTCGCGGTGCAGCAAAAACCGGGGAATTTACCACGAAGGCAGGGCCTGCGCTGGAGGGCATTGAAACAGGCCATGTTGCGCGGAGCAATCTCTGCGACCAGGGCTTGCGATCCATGCCCTTTCGGGGCCGTACGGGTAGACTTCGGCAATGCGCGCGGAAACTCCTTCGGAATGCACCCTGTCGGTCAGCATCGTCCTCTATCGACCGGACGAGGCATTGCTGCAGCGCACCCTCGAATCGCTTGCGCAGGCGCTCGAATATGCAGGGCTGAGCGGTACGAGGCTGTTCCTGATCGACAATTCGGAACCCGGCGCCGGCGAATCGTCCCCGATCCCGCCCCCGGTCACCGGCCGGCGCACGGGGCTGATGGAGATCATCGCCATGCGCGGACACGGCAACGTGGGTTACGGGCGCGGGCACAATCTGGCCTTGCCCGGGGCCGGAAGCCGATTTCATCTGGTGTTGAATCCGGACGTGGAGCTGGCGACCGATGCACTTGCCAATGCGCTCCGCTTCTTCGAGCGCGAGGCGAGTTGTGTGCTCCTGTCGCCGCTCGCGCGCTGGCCGGACGGGGAGATCCAACAGCTGTGCAAGCGTTTCCCGAGCCTGGATGTCCTGCTCGCACGGGCATTCGCGCCCGCCTGGTTGCGTCGGCGCCTGCAGCCGAAACTGGATCGCTACGAAATGCGGGATGTACCGCTCGACACCCTGCTCTGGGACCCGCCCCTCGTGAGCGGATGTTTCATGCTGTTCCGGACTCGGGTCCTGCGTCAGCTCGGTGGCTTCGACCCGGCCTACTTCCTCTACTTCGAGGATTTCGATCTCAGTGTGCGTGCGGCGCGCCTGGGCCGCATCGCCCGCGTGCCCGAGGTCCGCATCGTCCACCACGGCGGTCGCGCAGCCACGAAAGGCTTGCGTCACATCGCGCTCTTCGTGCGTGCCGGATGGCGCTTCTTCGGCACCCATCGGCATCGCGGCGCCTGACGAGCGCGTCACAGGCCGGAATCGAGCAGCGGCGTGCTGCGGGTCGAAGGGCACGACGAGGCCAGGGTGGCGAACGCGAGTGCTGCAGTGTGACGCCGCCTGTCAAGAGTTGACAACGTGACATGCCGATTGTCATCTTCATCCGCATGATCGTGTCAAGTCGGGTGCACTAATTCACGGCCAACGGCGTGAAAGCCGAGATCTCGACCTGGCACGGCGATTGCTGTATGTCTGCCAAGCGGGTCTTCCGTGTTTTCCTCACAAGGAGTAGTTGAAATGAAAAAGGTCCAGCAAGGTTTCACCCTGATCGAACTCATGATCGTCGTGGCGATCATCGGCATTCT
>JBFGZP010000094.1:0-10309 GCA_041586695.1 Thauera sp. | reverse complement strand
GTGCACCTGGAGGCGGTGAAGGCGAACCTGCGCGGCCTGCCGCGACGCCACTCGCCGCGCTGGCAGCGCTCGATCGGCAACTTCGCCCTCGGCGTCGTCGTCACCGCCTCGGTGCTGGCGGTGGTGTCCTTCGTCGGCGCCCTGGTGCACATGCTGATGCCCCGGCTGTCGTTCGCCGTCATGGCTGCCCTGCTGCTGGTCGCCTACGTCGTGCTGCTGCGCGCAAGCGCCCCCCACGCCGTCAGCGCCGCCGCGGCCGACGAACCGATTACCAGCCTGCCCGAATTCGGCCCCACGCTGCGCTCGGGCATGCACTTCCTGCTGCCGGTGGGCGCGCTGGTATGGAATCTGGTGATCGAGCAACTGTCGCCCATCCGTGCCGCCTTCTGGGCGACCCTCTTCCTCGCCTTCATCGTGCTCACGCAGCGCCCGCTGCTGGCGTGGTTTCGCGGCGAGGGCGATATCGGCCCGTCGGCCTGGCGCGGTGCCCAGGACCTGGTCGACGGCCTCGCCGCGGGCGCACGCAACATGATCACCGTCGCCATCGCCACCGCGACCGCCGGCATCATCGTCGGCACCGTCACCCTCACCGGCATCGGCCTGGTGATGACCGAGCTGGTCACGGCGCTGTCGGGCGGCAACATCATCCTCATGCTCGCCCTGGTCGCGCTGATCTGCCTGGTCCTGGGCATGGGGCTGCCGACCACGGCCAACTACATCGTGGTGTCGTCGCTGATGGCCCCGGTGATCGTCACCATCGGCGCCCAGAACGGCCTGCTGGTGCCGCTGATCGCAGCCCACCTGTTCGTCTTCTACTTCGGCCTGATGGCCGACATCACGCCTCCGGTAGGCTTGGCGTCCTACGCGGCCGCCAGCATCGCCCTTGCGAACCCGATCCGCACCGGCGTGGTCGCCTTCCGCTATTCGATGCGCATGGTGCTGCTACCCTTCATGTTCGTGCTGAACCCGCAGCTGCTGCTGATCGGGGTCAGCGGGGTCGGTCATACCCTTATCACCCTCGCCAGTGCGACCCTGGCCGGTTTCACCTTCATCTCGGTCAACCAGGCCTGGCTGATCGTGCGCAGCACCACCGCCGAGCGCCTGGTGATGCTGCTCGCCGTATTCATGCTCTTTCATCCGGGGATGTTCATGGACCCGCTCTTCGCCCCTTACCGGCAACTGAGCGGCGACGCCGCCGAGGCGGCCATCGTCGATGCGCCCACCGGGGCCCAGCTGCGCGTCTTTCTCACCGGCACGACGCTGGAAGGCGATGAGGTCGAGCGCGGCGTGCTGCTGCCGCTCGGCGCCCCTTCCGCGAGCGCCAGGCAGCGCCTCGCCGACGGTGGCATCGACACCGAGGACACGGCCGAGGGCTTCGTCGTCACCGGCGTCGATTTCGGCAGCCGCGCCGCCAAGCTCGGCATCGCCCAGGGCTTTCGCATCACCGCGGTGGAAATCCCCAGCGACCGCCCGGCCAGGGAATGGATGTTCCTGCCTGCGTTGGCGCTAATCGGCTGGGTCGCGCGCCGTCAAACCCGGCGCCGCGACGCCGCAGTGTCCGCGGCCTGACTTCGCGACGGCTCAGATGCCGTCTTCAGCGCCCGGGCAGGCGCGCGCGCGGCGCCGCCGGCGACGTCATCGGCCTCGTCGGTGCATCCGCAGCTGCACCGACGAGGACACCTCAGCGCTGCTGTTCGGCTGCTTCCTTGAGTGCGTTCTTGTGCGCATACATAGCCGAGTCCGCGTCGGCCAGCAGGCTGGCGATGGACGGATGCCGCGTGGGATCGTATTCGACCTGCCCGACGCTGAATCCGATGTCATAGCCGCGCAACAACTCGGCGTTGCGCGCATCCAGCTTCTGCTCGAGGCGACTGATGAGGCCGGAAGTCCTGTCACGGTTCGCGTCGGTCACCAGGGCGACGAACTCGTCGCCGCCGAGGCGACCGATGACGTCGCTGTCGCGCAGCGCGCCGCGCAGGACCTCGGCGAAGGTCGTCAGCGCGCGGTCGCCCTCGGCGTGCCCGTAGGTGTCGTTCACCTGCTTGAAGTCGTTGAGGTCGAAGAACAGCAGGGACGCGGGCTTTTGCATGCGCTTGCACAGATTGAGGCCGTGCTGGGCCAGCGCCTCGAAGCCACGCCGATTGGACAGCATGGTCAGCTCGTCCATGGTCGCCAGCTGCACCGCGGCGATCTCCTGCTCCGCCATACGCGCCAAATCGCGCAGGAGTTCGAGGTCCTCCTCGCCCAGTTCGCGCGGCTCGACGTCGATCACGCACAGGGTGCCCAGCCTGCTCCCGTTCGGAACCGTCAGCGGGCAGCCGGCGTAGAAGCGGATGCGGGGATCGCCGGTCACCAGGGGGTTGTCGAGAAAACGCTCGTCGCTCAGCGCATCGGGCACCAGGAAGATCTCTTCGCCGAGGATCGCATGCCCGCAGAACGAAATATCGCGAGGCGTCTCGCTGGCCGTGAGCCCGACGCACGACTTGAACCACTGCCGATCCGCATCCACCAGACTGACGAGGGCGAACGGTACATTGAAGAGTCGCTTGGCCAGCCGCGTCAGACGGTCGAAGCGCTCTTCCGGCGAGGTATCCAGAATATTGAGCGAGCGCAGGGTGTCGAGTCGGGTGCTTTCGTTGGCGGGCTTCGGCGGCGTCAGCATCGTGCAGTCCAGGCGGTTGAATCGACCGCATGTTAACACGCGGTGAATGAGTACCCCTTTTGTAATAGGGGATTCGTTACGGGTCGCACGATTCGGGGGCGGAGGCCCGCTTCTATCGATGCTCTCGGGCCGGGGCCGATACACACGCATACACGCAGCTCCGGGCCTTTGCGCCAGAATGATTGCGATCGGTACGCGACCGACAATGCCTTCGGGGAAAAGACGGCGCGCGCGTTCCCGCCCGCTCCCTTCCCCGGGCGACCAGGAGAGCAAGTCATGCCTTCAACTACCCCGCTCTTCCGGCGCACGGTGCTGCTCGCAAGCGCATGCGCGGCTTTGCTCGCCGGCTGCGCCTCGCCGCCGCGCCAGCGCACGGAGCGCGCGCCCATACCCGAGCCACTGCCCCCGGTGACCGAAGTGACGGTTTATCCCTCGCGGGGTCAGAGCGCGCGCGAACTACGCCGCGACCGCTTCGAATGCCATGAATGGGCCGTGCGGCAATCCGGCTTCGATCCTGCAACGATGAGCGTGCGCATGCCCACCCCCGTTCCGCGTGTCGAGCCCGACCCACCTGTCGGCTATGGCACCGCCGCCGGCGCAGTGACCGGAGCCGTCGTCGGCGCCGCGGTGTCGAGCCCGCGCCATACCGGCCAGGGCGCGGCAGTCGGCGCCGTGGTCGGGGCGGTCGCCGGCGCAGCCTCCGACGCCGCGCGGGAAGCGCGCGCCGGGCGCATCGAGGATGCCTATGCGGTCCGTGCCGCACGCCATGACGCCGAATATGCCGAGGACGAAAACCGCTATCGCCGTGCCCTGAGCGCGTGCCTCGAGGGACGCGGCTACACCGTACGCTGAGCCATCGAGAACAAGGAGACCGTCTCATGCACATGCATCGACTCACCACCGGCGCCTTCGGAGCGGTCCTGGTCGCCGCTACCCTGTTCGCGAGCGGCGCGGCACTGGCCGACCCGCCCGGCCGCGATCGCCACGAGATCCGGCGCGACCATCGTCCGCCGCGCGGGGCAGTGGTGCGGAGCCTGCCGCGCGATCATCGCGTGATCCGTCACCGTGACGTCAGATTCTACTTTTCCGGCGGCATCTGGTACCGGCCGCTGGGCAGTCGCTTCGTCATCGTCGCACCGCCCATCGGCGCGGTAGTTCCCATCCTCCCCCTCGGCTATGCGACGCTCACCATCGGCGGACGGCCGTTCTACCGCTACGACGACGCCTACTACGTCCGTCACGACCGAGGCTTCATGGTCGTTGATCCGCCCGAACACGGCGATGACCCTGCCCGCGCCACGCCGCCGCAGGAATTGTTCGTGTATCCGCGCACGGGTCAAACCGAAAGGAAGCAGGCGACCGATCGTTACGAGTGCCATGAATGGGCGTCGGGCCAGACCGGCTACGACCCCACGCTCGCATTCGGCGGCGTCCAACCGGCGCAGTCGGCGCCGCGCCGCGCCGACTACCTGCGCGCCATGACGGCCTGCCTGGAGGCGCGCGGCTACACCGTGCGCTGACGACGCGTCAGCACATGTTCGCCCCGCTACGCTTCACTGCCACCGGCAACATCGGCCCCGATGCGCCGCCCGGGACTGATCACATCGAGCGCTTCGCCGATCAGTTCGCGCTTGGGATTGCGGTTGAGGAAGATGCCGTAGACATTGCGCGTGAGCAGCGGCGCGTCCTTCACCGCGAACAGGCTGCCCGCCGCCAGCTCGCGCGCGATCACGCGCCCGGGCAGGTAGGCGGCGCCGCCGAGCTCAAGCAGATAGGCCAGCGCCATGCCCGAATTCGACAGCGTCGTCAGCGCGGCGGGCGCATGCGGGAACAGCCGACGATGCTCGACCTCGAATGCCTGCCCCCAGTCCACCATGACGTAGCCGTCGCCCAGCGCGACCTCCAGCGCCTGCGCCGGCTCGGTCGACACCAACACGAGGTCGATCTGCGCCACCCGCATCGTCGTCATCAGCTCGACCCGCGGCGGCTCGAGCATCACGACGACGTCGAGCAGGCCGTCGTACAAGCGGCTGATCAAGGCCTCGGGCTGCCCGGCCTCGGCCCAGATGGCGACATCCGGACGCGCCCGACGCAAGGCGTGCAGCCAGCCATCCTGCAGGAACACGTCCCACAGCCTCAGGCTCCCCGCGATCGAAAGCTGCGGCGTTTCCCGCCCCTCGCGCGAAACGCTCTGCGTCGCCCTGCGCCATTCGGCGATGATCGAGTCGGCGAAATGAAGGAAGCGATGGCCCTCCGGCGTGATCCGGATGTCGCGTCGCGAGCGGTCGAAGAGCCGGGCGCCCAGCGTCGCTTCAAGCTGCTTGATGCGTGCGCTCACCGCCGCCTGGGTGACGAACAGGGATTTCGCCGCCGCACCGAAGTGGCGCAGCCGGTACACCTCGATAAAGGTGCGCAACAGGTCGAGATCCATATCAATCGATATTTTTTGTCGTAGCGATTCAAATATATAGTTTTCTTTGTCGGTCGTCATTCGCTATAGTGCTCGTTGAACGGAAGCGGGCGACGTGAGCCCGCCTCCGCACGAGGACCGGATACTGTCCGGATCAACGATTCGAGGAGTGACGATGAAGCTAAACCTTCCCAGAGAATTCCCGCTTCGCACCGCCACCATGCTGGCTGTCGCGGCGCTTGTCGCCGGCGGCTGCGCTAGCAAGGGCGTCGCACCGGTTTCGCAACTGGCCACTTCGAGGGTGGCGGTAACCGAGGCGGAAACGGCAGGTGCGAACGAACACGCGCCGTTGGACCTGCTGACGGCACGTGAAAAGCTCAACAAGGCCGAAGCGGCGACGCGCGATGAGAACTACGACATGGCGCGACGCTACGCCGAACAGGCCGAGGCCGACGCACGGCTCGCCGAAGCCAGGGCGCGCACGGCGAAGTCGCAGCGGGCAGTAGCCGAGGTGCAGGACAGCATCAAGACGCTGCGCGAAGAGCTCGAGCGCAAGAGAAAGTGACCGCTTCAGACCTGAAGGAGATTGAGAATATGACGAAAACGAATTTCCGCAAGGCCGGGCCGCTGCTCTTCCTCGTGGCCGCAGCGACGCTGGCTGGCTGCTCTTCGGCACCCAAGACCAACGCAATGCTGGACGAGGCACGCACGGCCTACCGTAGTGCCGGCAGCAACCCGGTCGTGGCCAAGAGCGCTCCGATCGAGCTGAAGAAGGCGGAAGAGGCACTGCTGCAATCCGAGCGGCTGCTGCAGGAGGATGGCGGCATCGAGGCCGTCGAGCACTATGCCTACCTCGCCCGCCAGCACTCGGCGATCGCCGAGGAAAAAGGCAAGCAGGTGGCGGCCGAGCAGGCCATCGACGCAGCCAGGGGCGAGCGCGACAAGACCATCATCATGTCACGCACGTCAGAGGCGGACGTCGCCCGCCAGCGTGCGGAAGTCGCGCGCAAGCAGGCGGAAGAAGCGGCAGAGCGCGCACGCAAGCTGCAGGCACAGGTGGCCGAACTTGAAGCCAGGCAGACCGAGCGCGGTCTGGTCCTGACGCTCGGCGACGTGCTCTTCGATACCGGCAAGGCGAAACTCAAGGGCGGAGCGATGCGCACGGTCGACCAGCTCACCGGCTTCCTCAACCAGTATCCCGAACGCAAGGTGCTGATCGAGGGCCACACCGACAGCGTCGGTTCGGCGGATTTCAACCAGCGCCTGTCGGAAGACCGCGCAAACTCAGTGCGCTATGCGCTGCTCGACCGCGGCATCGCCAGCACCCGCATCATGGTGCGCGGGCTCGGTGAAGACTACCCGGTCGCGACCAACGACTCGGCGTCCGGCCGGCAGCAGAACCGCCGCGTCGAGGTGATCATCTCCGACGACAGCGGCAAGATCCCGGAGCGCAGTCGCTGAGCGCCCCAGGCGCGAAAGGCCCCGGGCATTGATCCGCCATCGCGGTGGTCGTGTCCGGCGCTGGATCCGCAAGCGATCTTCCGCGCGCGAGTTTCCGAGGCTGCCCTTGAACCGGCAGCCATTTTTTCGCCTTGGGCACGCGTCGGCGCGACCGCGCCAGGTCGCCTGCCACGCACGGAAACAGATACGCCTCTTGTATTTAATAGCCAATCGGTCTACTATTCGTCCATGGACACTGGAATTGCCCCCAAACGCGGACGTGGCCGCCCTCCGAAGCAAAGAGACGGCTTCAGCAACACGCGCGAAGCACTGTTGCGGACGGGCGTCGAGATCCTGACCGAAAAGGGGTTCTCGGCCACCGGGATCGACGAGATCCTGCGCCGCGTCGGCGTACCGAAGGGGTCGTTCTATCACTACTTCGACAGCAAGGAAGCCTTCGGCAGCGAACTGATCGACCTCTACGCGGCCTACTTCGCGCACAAGCTCGATCACTTTCTGCTCGACGAGTCCCGCAGCCCGCTGGAGCGCATCGAGGCCTTCATTGCGAATGCCCGCCAGGGCATGCACCGCCACCAGTACGAACGCGGATGTCTGATCGGAAACCTGGGGCAGGAAATGGGCGCCCTTCCGGAAGCTTTCCGCGCGCGGCTCGTGCAGGTCTTCGCCGACTGGCAGGCGCGATTCGAACAATGCCTGCTGGCGGCGCGAACGGCGGGTGAAATTCCCAGCGATGCGGATTGCGCGCGACTCGCGGCCTGTTTCTGGATCGGCTGGGAGGGCGCGGTGCTGAGGGCCAAGCTCGAGCGCGACCCGGCGGCGCTGGAGCTGTTTGAGGCGTATTTCCTCTCCAGCCTGCGCCGTTGATTCATTTATCCATTTTTAGACATTCGGTCTATTTTACAAGGAGAGACACATGTTCAAGGGAATCCTGATCGAGAAAGACGATGCGGGCTACCGCGCGAACCTGCGCGAGATCGACGAGGCACAGTTGCCGGAGGGCGACGTGACCATTCAGGTCGCATACTCGACGCTGAACTACAAGGACGGCCTCGCGATTACCGGTCGCGGGCCGGTGGTGCGCAGATTTCCGATGGTGCCCGGCGTCGACCTCGTCGGCACGGTCGAGAGCTCGACCAATCCGGATTATGCCGCCGGCGACAAGGTGGTCCTGAACGGCTGGGGCGTGGGCGAAACCCACTGGGGCGGGCTGGCGCAGAAGGCGCGCCTCAAGGGCGAGTGGCTCGTCCCGCTGCCTGCGGCCTTCACCCCCAGACAGGCGATGGCGATCGGCACGGCCGGCTACACCGCGATGCTGTGCGTGATGGCCCTCGAGAAGCATGGCGTGACGCCCGACCAGGGCGAGATCGTCGTCACCGGTGCCGCCGGCGGCGTGGGTAGCGCCGCTATCGCGATCCTCTCCAAGCTCGGCTATCGCGTCGTCGCCGTCACCGGCCGACCCACGGAGAGCGAGTACGTGAAGGGCCTGGGCGCAGTGGAAGTGCTCGATCGCTCCGCCTTCTCCAGCCCGGGCAAACCCATCGGCAAGGAACGCTGGGCCGGCGCGGTCGATGTGGTCGGCAGCCACGTCCTCGCAAACGTGTGCGCCACAACCAAGTATCGCGGTGTCGTGACGGCTTGTGGCCTGGCGGGCGGCATGGATTTCCCGGCCACGGTTGCGCCGTTCATCCTGCGCGGCGTCACCCTCGTCGGCGTGGACAGCGTGATGTGTCCGCGTGCAGACCGAATCCAGGCCTGGGAGCGCCTGGCGCGTGATCTCGACCTTTCGAAGCTCGACATGATCGGGCACGAGATCGCGCTGGCCGAAGCGATCCCGACCGCCACTGAACTCCTCGACGGGCGGGTGCGCGGGCGTGTGATCGTCGACGTCAATCGCTGACAGCGTAAGCCAGACCGGCCGCCCTGCGCACTGGGCAGGTCGCAACGAAGGCAGCGGGCATCTCGCAGGAGGCGCCCGCTGCCTTCGTGCCGTTTCAGGCCTGGCCCGTCGCCGGCGGCACGCCTTCGTCCTTTTTCGCCGCCGCAAGAAGCTCCTCTTCCAGCAGCGCCGCGAGCTCTATGTGAGCCTCGTTGGCCGACTGGATAAGCTGGCTCTCGTCGTGATATAGCGCCTGCTCCCGTTTCAGCAGTTCCTGGTCGTGGGTTGCGAACCGGTCCACGATCTGGCGCGCCGACGCGGGCGACTTGCCCAGCGTCTCGAAGATCATGCGCGTCATCTCCAGGCTGGACTTGAAGGTCTCACGCATGAACAGGGAAACGCCAAGGTCCATCAGGCGGTAGGCATGGAAGCGGTCTCGCGCGCGCGCAACGATCTGCACCTGCGGGAAATGCTTGCGCACCATCTCGGCGCAGCGCAGCGACGTCTCGATGTCGTCGATCGCCAGCACGAAGATCTTCGCGTCGCCGACCCGCGCGGCGTCGAGCACCTCGAGGTGGGCCACGTTGCCATAATAGGCCTCGATGCCGAAGCGGCGCATCGTGTCGACCTCGTCCCGGTTCTTGTCCAGCGCGGTGAAGGGAACGCCGCGCAGCCGCAGTACCCGGCCGATGATCTGGCCGACTCGGCCGAATCCCGCGATCACGACCTCGTTGGCCTCGTGCGGCATCTCGTCGGCCTGCGGCTCGGGCTGCCCCGCCTCCTCCTTCGCATTGATTCGGTCGCCGAGAATCAGCAGCATGGGCGCGATCGCCATCGACAAGGCGACTGCCAGCGTCAGCTGCTCGACCACCTCGGGCGGCAGGATCGCGCTCTCGCGCGCAGCGCCGAACAGCACGAAGGCGAACTCCCCGCACTGGGCCAGCGCCAGCGCCTGCATGCGCGAGACGCGGGCGTTGCCGCCCGCCAGCCGGCGCAGGCCGTAGAGACCGAAGCCCTTGATCGCGAGCAGGCCGACGGTGAGACCCAGGACGTTGATCGGGTGCTGCACGATCATGCCGACGTTGATGCCCATGCCGACAGCGATGAAGAAAAAGCCCATCAGCAGGCCCTGGAACGGGGCGATGGCGCCTTCGAGCTCGTGGCGGAAATCGGAGTCGGACAGCAGCACGCCGGCGACAAAGGCCCCGAGCGACATCGACAATCCGCTCGCCTCCAGCAGCAGCGCCAGGCCCAGCGCGGTGGCGAGCGCGGCGGCGGTAAACATCTCGCGGCTGTCGATGCGGCTGACGTGACGGAAGACGATGTCGAGCAAGGGCCGCCCCACCGCCACCACGACACCGAGCACGACCAGCCCGATCACCGGCGACACGCCGCCTTCGGCTTCCTTGGCACCGAGCAGCGGCAAGAGCGCCAGCAGCGGGATCACCATCAGGTCCTGGAACAGCAGGATGGCGAAGGTCTCGCGGCCATAGCGGCTGTGCAGTTCGCGGCGCTCGGCCAGCGTCGGCAGTATGAAGGCGGTGGAGGAAAGCGCCAGCGTCAGGCCGGCGAGGATCGCTTCCGGCCAGCCCAGACCGAGCAGGCGCGCGGCGCCGATGAGCATCGCGCCGACGCCGAAGAACTGCAGCCCGCCGAGGCCGATCACCGGTTTGCGCAGTGCCCACAGGCGCGAGGGCTGCAGTTCCAGACCGATGATGAAGAGCAGCAGCACCACCCCGAGCTCGGCGGTATGGAGCAGGTTCTCGGGATCGTCTACCACGCTTACGCCCCACGGGCCGATCAGCACCCCGGCAGCGAGATAACCCAGCACCGCACCGAGACCGGCGCGCTTGAAGAACGGGACCAACAAGACCGCGACGGCGAGCAGCGCGGCAAAGGT
>JBFGZP010000093.1:0-10358 GCA_041586695.1 Thauera sp. | reverse complement strand
CCCGGGGTGATCTTGTCGCAGTTCGAGATGCACACCAGCGCATCGGCCGTGTGTGCGTTGCACATGTACTCCACGCTGTCGGCGATGAGTTCGCGCGAGGGCAGCGAATACAGCATGCCGCCGTGGCCCATGGCGATGCCGTCATCGACGGCGATGGTGTTGAATTCCTTCGCCACGCCGCCGGCGGCCTCGATCTCGCGCGCGACCAGCTGGCCCAGATCCTTCAGGTGCACATGGCCGGGCACGAACTGGGTGAAGCTGTTGGCGATGGCGATGATCGGCTTTTCGAAGTCGCCGTCCTTCATGCCTGTGGCGCGCCAGAGCGCGCGGGCACCCGCCATGTTGCGACCAGCGGTGGAAGTGCGGGAACGATACTGGGGCATGACGGCGCTCCGGAGAATTCGGCGGGAAAGCGCGTGATTCTAACCCCGCCCGCGAGTCCGGTCATCCGCCCGGCTGCAGCGGACCAGTCCCCGGCCGCGGCAATACGGTCGCCAGGGTGGCCGGCAGCCATCGACAATGCGTATCATCTGCGCCTCCCCCACCGCGCCAGGAGCCCCCATGGACCCACAGCCCGCAGACGCCGACGCCGACGCCGGCTTCGATCTGGATCCCGCCGAAGTCCGCGTACTGGGCGTGCTCCTCGAGAAGGCCTTCGTCACGCCCGACGCGTATCCGATGTCGATCAACGGCATCCTCACCGGCTGCAACCAGCTCACCGCGCGCGAGCCGGTAATGTCGCTGTCCGAAACCGAAGTTCAGGCCGCGGTCGACAGCCTGATGGCACGACGCCTGATCTCGAAGCGCGACCAGGCGAGCGCACGCGTGCCGAAGTACGAGCACCTCGTGCGCTTGCGCCACTCGCTGCCGCCGCCGGAGCAGGCGGTGCTGGCAGTCCTTATGCTGCGCGGCGCGCAGACCGCGGGCGAACTGCGCCAGCGTTGCGAACGCCTCCACCGCTTCGACGACATCACGGCCGTCGAGGCGGTGCTCGAACACCTCGCGGACAAGTACCCGCCGCTGACGGCAACGCTGCCCCTGGCCCCGGGAACGAAGGAAATCCGCCATGTCCACCTGCTCGGCGGCGAGGCGGCGGTGCACGAGATGGCCGAAGCACAGGCCAGCGGCGGCAGCCCCGGATCCGGGGGGCGCGGCCGCATCGCCGAACTCGAGGACGAAGTCGCGCGCCTGCGCGACGAGATCGAAGCGATGCGAAGTGAGTTCGATGCGTTTCGCCAGCAATTCGACTGACCGGCTGTCCCATCCCCGACTCCAGCACGCGCCCGAGCGGGGCCCTTCCATCATCGCCACTCATCCTCGACCATGCTGATTCACCCCCAGTTCGATCCCATCGCCTTTTCCCTCGGGCCCTTGTCGGTGCGGTGGTATGGACTGATGTATCTCATCTCGTTCGTGCTCTTCATCGTCCTCGGACGCATTCACGCCCGCCGCCGGCCGGAACTGGGATGGGATGTGCAGGCGATCGACGACCTGCTCCTCTATGGCGTGCTCGGCGTGATCATCGGCGGCCGACTCGGCGAGGTGCTGTTCTTCCAGCCCGGCTACTATCTTGCCCACCCGGCGGAGATCCTCGCCGTCTGGAAGGGCGGCATGAGCTTCCATGGCGGCTTTCTCGGCGTGCTGGTCGCCATGTGGCTGTACGGACGCAAGCACGGCAAGGGCTTCTGGCAGGTCACCGACTTCATTGCGCCGCTGGTCCCCACCGGTCTGGCGGCGGGACGCATCGGCAACTTCATCAACGGCGAGCTGTGGGGCCGCCCGACGGACAGCGATCTGCCCTGGGCGATGGTCTTTCCGTGGGTCGACGCCGTGCCGCGACATCCGTCCCAGCTCTACCAGGCGGCCGGCGAGGGCCTGGTGCTGTTTGCGATCCTGTGGCTGTACTCCGCCTCGCCGCGGCCGCTGCGCGCGGTCTCGGCGGTCTTTCTGATCGGCTATGGCGGCCTGCGTTTCATCGCCGAATTCTTCCGCACGCCCGACCCCGGAATCTTCGGCACGCTCTCGCTCGGGCTATCGACGGCGCAATGGCTGTGCGTGCCGATGGTGCTGGCAGGAGCGGGCCTGCTGGCTGCCGCCCGGCACCGGGCGCCGGCACCGTAGGATTCATTTGATCGAGCCGCGGGACCTTTCGATGGCCTCGAGGTGGGCCGCCAGCCCGGCCGCCGCGGTAACGACATCCGCACCCAGCGCACGCGCCGCGCGAGCAGGTGCCGAATCGGGCGAAGGCACGACCGCGATCACGCAGGCGCCCGGGGCGACACGTTTGATCAGCCCCACCAGGCGGGCGGGCTCGCGATCGGAAATGCGCCAGTCGAGCACTGTGACGTCGGGCACAAGGCTGAAGAACAGCTGCATTGCCAGGCTCTCGCTACCGGCCTGAGCGACCACATCGATCCGCGGCAGGCGCGTCGCGAGCGACTGCGCAAGCGACTCGCCCGCCACCTGCTCCGGGGCGGCGAGCAGCACCCGCAGCGGCGCCGGCCGCAGGGCTGAATTCGCTACCGGACTCGAAGTTTCCATCATCGCCCCTCCAGTGGCAACATCGCATATCCACAGAGCATGCGCAAGTTGCAGGCGAGGCGATTGCGAGCCGCTGGCAGGCACTGACGGTGCGCTCGCGCTATGATCACCGACACGATTGAACACGACGGGGAGATCGGCATGTCCGCTAGCGGACTGGTTTCGCGCAGCCTCTCGCGGGTACGCGAACTGATGGCGCAAGCCACCAGTCGGCACCTGGAGCCGGCCGATTTCGAGCTCGCGCGCATCCGCGACCAGTTGCAGGAATGCGCCGAGGGGCGCGGCGGCGAGGTATCTACGCGCCAGCGTGCCGCCCGCCTGGCCGAGACCTATCTCCGGCTCGACGCTGCCGGGCGACACGCATTCCTGCGCGTGATCGCCCTCGAGTTCGGCCCCGATCCGGCACGCGTCGCCACGGCGCACGAAGCCTATCAGGCGGCTGTGGGCAGCGAGCGCCAGTGGGATGCGGAAGCGCAGCTGCGCGCGGCGATGCGCTCGAATCGCCTGCGCATCCTGACCCAGTTCAATGCCATCCCGCAGGGTGTGAAGTTTCTCGTCGACATGCGCGCCGACCTGCTCAAGTTCCTGGTCGAAGATCCGCTCCTGAAACCGCTCGACCGCGAACTCGAGGCGAGGCTCTCGGCATGGTTCGATGTCGGCTTCCTCGAACTGCAGCGAATCACCTGGCAGTCACCCGCGGCCATGCTCGAAAAGCTCGTCGAGTACGAGGCGGTGCACGCGATCCGGTCGTGGAAGGATCTCAAGAACCGGCTCGACTCGGACCGCCGCTGCTATGCCTTCTTCCACCCGCGCATGCCGCTCGAGCCGCTGATCTTCGTCCAGGTCGCGCTCCTCGAGGACCTGGCGGACGACGTGCAGAAACTGCTCGATGTCGATGCGCCACTTGCCGATGCGAGCAAAGCCACCACCGCCATCTTCTACTCCATCAGCGCCACGCAGGCCGGCCTGCGTGGCGTCTCCTTCGGCAACTTCCTGCTCAAGCGCGTGGTGGACGACCTGCAGCGCGATTTCCCGCGCCTGAAGACGTTCTCCACCCTGTCACCGATTCCCGGACTCGTGCGCTGGACCCAACGCAACCCGGACGAACTGAGCACGGCGATCACCGCGGCCGACTGGAAACGCCTCGAGGCCGCCGGCATCGACGGGGCAGACGGTCCGCTGCTTGCCGCCCTGCTCGAAGGCGATGCCCAGTGGGCGGCCGACGAAGCGCTCGCGCGCGCGCTGCACGACCCCTTGCTGCGCCTGGCGGCGCACTACCTGTTGCACGCCAAGCGGGACGCGCGTCCGGTGGACCCGGTGGCACGCTTCCATCTCGGCAACGGCGCTCGTGTCGAGCGCCTCAACTGGCTGGCCGACACCTCGGAAAAGGGCCTGAAGCAGTCCTGGGGCATCATGGTGAACTATCTGTACGACCCGGACCGCATCGAGGCCAATCTCGAGCTCTTCGAACAGGAAGGCCGCATCGACGCCGCAACATCGGTAAAGCGGCAGGCAAAGCGTTGACCGAGAAGAACGCCACGTTTGGCCGTCATATTCCGCCGCATGCCCGATGCGCTTCCGATATCCTCGGCGGGATTCGGCGGGCAGTTCCCGCTTCATCCTTGATGGGCAAGCTTCGTTTGCGCCTCCCCTTCAGCCACTCTTCCATCCGCGTCCGCCTGCTGCTCGCCAGCACGGCGGTGCAGGTCGTCCTGTTGAGCCTGCTGCTGGCGAACAGCGTGCGGCTGATGAACAATGCCGCCTCCGCCAGTCTGGAAACCATCGTTTCCCAGAACGCCAGCATGCTGCACGCGATGTCGGCGGCGTACGGCGACCAGCAGCGCTATCGCGAGCTGCAGGACGTGCTCGGCGAGCTGCTGGCGGATTCGACGGAGGGCCTGGTGTACGTGCGGATCGGCACGCCAGGCAGCAAGATGCTCGTGCGCGCCGGGATGCCCGAGCTGGGCGAGCTGCCCGAGCCCACCGTGGTCAAGGCGGGCCTGCTCGACGGCGTACTGAGCAATAGGCTGGTGCACGTCCGTCGTCCTTTGCTGCTGCCACGGAACGAGGTCGGCTTCCTGCAATTCGGGGTCTCGGTTTCGGTGCTGGCCGAGGCGCGGCGGGCGATCGTCGAGCAAGGCCTGATTATCGCGCTGTCCGAGATCGCACTCACCCTGTTGCTGCTGTCCGCCGTCGGCTATCTCCTGACGCGCAATCTCGGGCGCCTGCTGGCGGGCAGCAAGGCGATCGCCGAAGGGCACCTCGAACACCGCCTGCCCGAGAAGGGCGACGACGAGCTGGCCCTGCTTGCCCGCCATTTCAACGTCATGGCGGCGAACCTGCAGCAACGGGTCGACGAGCTCGAGCAAGCGGCACAACAGATCCGCGCGAGCGAGGAGCGTTACGCGCTGGCGCTGCGTGGCGCGAACGACGGCCTGTGGGACTGGAACATCCAGACCCGCACGGCCTACTACTCGGACCGCTACTGCGAAATCCTCGGCCGTCCGGCCGGCGCATTGTCGCCCGACCCCAAGGCCGTCCTCGCCTACCTCCACCCGGACGACATCCGCACCTACCGGGAACGGATGACCGAGCACCTGCGCGGCGATAGCGCACAGTTCATGATGGAGCATCGCGTCCGGCTGCCCGACGGCAGCTATCGCTGGGTAATGACCCGCGGCGTGGCACGGCGCAACGGCGGCTCCAACGCCCTGCGCATGGCCGGCTCGATCAGCGACATCAACCTGCGCAAGCGCGCCGAGCAGCAACTGATCCACGACGCCCTGCACGACGGTCTCACCGGGCTGCCGAACCGCGCCTTGTTCATCGAACACGTGAACCGCGCGCTGAGCCAGTGTCAGCGCGACGAGCACTACCAATTGGCCGTGCTCACCATCAACATCGAGCGCTTCAGCCTGGTCAACGACAGCTACGGCCACGCTGTGGGCGACGAGCTGTTGCGGCGGGTGGCCGACCACATCGTCACCTCGATGCGCGCCGGCGACGTCGCCGCCCGTGTCGGCGGCGACCAGTTCGCCCTGTTGCTCAACGGCATCGACGATTCGACCGAGGCCCTGCGCATCGGCGAGGCCCTGGTCACCCTGCCGGGTTTCGCCACGCCGTCGGCCGGGCGGATCCTGCATCCGCGCTGTCGCATCGGTGTGGCGCTGAGCGACCGCGACCGTGAGGATGCCGAGGCCCTGCTGCGCGACGCCGACAACGCGCTGCACAAGGCGCGCCAGAGCGAAACCGCACCCATCGAGTTCTTCCACGCATCGATGCACACGCAGGCGATCCGGACCCTGCAGCTGGAATCCGATCTGCGCTGGGCGCTGGCCCGCGGCGGGCTCGCCGTTCATTACCAGCCCATCGTCGCGCTCGCCGATCGCCGTATCTCGAGCTTCGAGGCCCTGGTGCGCTGGCCCCACCCCACCCACGGCCTGCTGCCTCCGTCCGAGTTCATTCCGCTCGCCGAAACGCTCGACCTCATCCACGACCTCGGCATGGAAGTGCTGAACATGACCTGCGCCGACATCCGCGACTGGCAGCGCCGCGCCCCGGGCTCCCCTCCCGCGCGTGTCAGCGTCAATCTTTCGGCGCGCCAGCTTGCGCGCCCGCAGTTGGCCACCGAGCTGCTGGATGTCATCGACCGCCACCACATTGCGCGCAAGTGTGTCCGCTTCGAGGTCACGGAAAGCCTGCTCGCACGCCGGGACGGCCCGGCAACGCAGAGTCTTCGTGAACTGCGCGCCGCCGGCGTGGACATCCTCATCGACGACTTCGGCACCGGCTACTCGACCCTGAGCTACCTGCACACGATGCCTTGCGACCAGGTCAAGCTCGACGGTTCATTCGTACGCTCGATCACCGAGGACATCCGTCTGCGGGCGATCGTCGGCCGCAGCATCGAACTCGCACACGACCTCGGCATGACCGTCGTGGCCGAGTGCATCGAGACCGAAGCCCAGCTCGAAATACTGCGTGACATGGGTTGCGACTACGGCCAGGGCTACTATTTCTCCCGCCCACAGGATCGCGAGAAGACACTGCAAATGCTTGAACAGATGATAGAGAGGGCTGGGTGATGAGACGCGCACTTCTGTGTGCATTGGCCACGACGATGCTGCACGGCCCAGTGGCATTGGCCGACGCCTCGGCCCCGACCTTCTCGGGCTTCGGCACGCTCGGCCTCGCCTGGACGCGGTCGGACGACCTGCAGTTCATCCGCGTCGGCATCGAAAGCCCCAGCACGCAAACGCTCGACTTCGGCCCGGATTCGGTTCTGGGCGTGCAGGGCAACCTGCCCCTTGGCGCTCGCAGCGCCGCAGTCGTCCAGCTCGTCGCACGCGAAACGCCCTACGGCGACTACCAGCCGCGCGCCGCGCTCGCCTTCGTCAGCCATCAGTTCTCCCCGGAAGTCACGGTGCGGGCCGGACGCATGCGCATCCCGTTCTTCATGCTGTCCGACTCGATCGATATCAACTACGCGCAACCGTGGGTGCGGCCTCCGGTCGAGGTCTATGGACTCAACCCGTTCGCGGACCTGGACGGCATCGACCTCCTCTATCGGACCCGCTTCGGCAGCACCGACGTCGAAATCCACCCCTACGTCGGCACCAGCCGCGTCGGCATCGTGGATAGCGGCAAGGCGTGGCTTTCCAGACTCGTCGGCGTCAACCTCAGCCTCACGGACGGCCCACTGACGGTGCACCTCGGCCACAGCGAGGCCGACCTGAAGGTGAGATGGGGCGACCCCGACTTCCCTCGCCTGCAGGCATTCCTGGGCAGCCTGGGTCGCGACGACATCCTGGCCGAGATGGAGGGAAGCGACAGCGACGCCGCCTTCACCTCCGCCGGGCTGCAGTGGGACGACGGCGACTGGATGTTCTTCGGCGAGTATGCGCGCCGGCGCGCCACGCGTTACGTCAATACCGCGAGTGGATGGCACCTCACGCTGGGGCGTCACATCGGCAAGGTCACGCCCTACCTGACGCTCGCGGAGATGAGCCAGATCCGGCCCATCGTGTCCGACGCCATTTCGGGCGGGCTGCCGCCGGTGCTGGCATTCAATGCCTCGCGCAACGCGTCCCAGCGCAGCATCACAGCCGGCGCACGCTGGGACTTCAGCGACACGGCCGCGTTCAAGACGGAGTATTCCCGCGCGCACACCGCGAGTGACGGCTGGGGATCGTTCTTCCCGACCGGCAGCACGCAGACGACGCGCGTGGGAGACCGCCGCGTACATATGCTGAGCATCTCGATCGATGTCGTATTCTGAGCCCTTCCTGCGGCGATGGTGCCGTTTCGCACGGGGGGCATTCGCGCTGACGCTGGCCCTGGCAGCCACGACTGTCCATGCGCAGGTCGCGATCGTTACCGCCGCCACCGGCACCATCGACCGGCTCAGCCGCGACGAGGCGGAGCAACTCTACCTCGGCCGTCGAACGACGCTCGCCGACGGCACACCGGTCTCCCTGCTCGACCTTCCGGCGGGGCAGGTGCGTGACCGCTTCTATCTGTCGCTGACGGGAAAGAACCCCAGCCAGACCCGGGCCTACTGGTCACGGCTCGTGTTCACGGGCCGCGCACTACCGCCGCGGGAACTGGGCGGCACCGCCGAAACGCGCCAGTTCCTGCTCGACAACCCCGGCTCCATCGGCTACCTGCCCGACAACGAAAACAGCGACCCGGCCCTGCGGATCCTGCTGCGGCTCAAGTAAGGCGGGCCGACACCGGATTGCGGGGCGGAATCGATTGACCCGATCGCGCCTCGGTGTTTTAATGCGAATCATTGTCATTCTCTGTCGCAAACAATGAGCCACGCACCGGATCCCTCGCCCCCTCCACACGGGCGCATGCCTTCAGCGCCCATCCCTGCCGGCTCCGCGCGGCCCGCAACGCAAGAGCGCGCCGCGCTCTCCAGCATCACGCTACTCGATGGCCGCCCCTCGGTGATCATCGATCACGATGGCGAACACTACGTGCTGCGCGCGACACGTGCGGGCAAGCTGATCCTGACCAAGTAATCCGGCCTTGCCCGGCAACATTCCCGAAAGACGAGGCTAGACTATGTATGTCTGCGTGTGCAATGCGGTGACCGAACGCCATATCGGCGAGGCTGTGCGGGAAGGCAGCACTACCTTGCGCGACCTGCGCCGGAACCTGGGGGTTGCGGCCGAATGCGGGCGCTGCGCGAGTTGTGCACGCGACTGCCTGCGAGCGGCCCTCACGACCCAAAGCACGGAGACCGCGGGGGTTCGAAGGCACCCGTCCCCGTTCTTCCTTGCGATGGAGGCGTCATGAAAGGCGACAAGAAGGTCATCCAGTTTCTCAACAAGCAGCTCACCACCGAACTGACCGCGATCAACCAGTACTTCCTGCATGCCCGCATGTACAAGAACTGGGGGCTGGTCAGGCTCGGCAAGCACGAGTACGACGAGTCGATCGAGGAGATGAAGCATGCCGACCTGCTGATCGAGCGCATCCTCTTTCTCGAGGGCCTGCCCAACCTGCAGAACCTCAACAAGCTCCTGATCGGCGAGAACGTCCCCGAATGCCTCGGCGCCGATCTCACGCTCGAGCAGGGCGGGCGCACGGACCTGGTCGAGGCGATCGCGTATTGCGAGACGTGCCGGGACTATGGCTCGCGAGAATTGTTCGAGCACATTCTCGAGGACACCGAAGAGCACATCGACTACCTCGAAACCCAGCTGGAGCTGGTCGACAAGGTCGGCCTGCCGAACTACCTGCAGTCGCAGATGGAGCCGGGCTCGTCCTGAATCGCGCGCGACGGCGCACCCCACCTTGCGCCGTCGACCGCTGCCCCCGCCAATGACGATTACCGCCGCGCCATCGCTGCCCCCCTTGTCGCTCAACCTCGCCCAGCTGTTCCGGCACGCGTTCCGCAGCCCGCCTCCATCTGCGGTCCGCCCGACACGCTATCGCCGCGAACGCGTCGCGCTGGCCGCGGTAGCCATCGTGGCACACGCGCTCGGCCTGCTCGCCCTCGGCTCGCTCGGCACGACCCATGTGATGCCGCCCGAGCTCAAGCCGATCCAGGCGACCCTGATCCCGGCGGCGCGCCCGGAACTCGAACCGACGCCGGCGGCACAGCCGGCCGAAGCCGAGCGCACGCCCGAAGCACCGCAGCCAAAGGTGGAATCCCTGCCCACGTCGATACCGAAGCCCGTGGCACGCCGGCCTGCGCCCAGGACCAGCCCCGTGCCGGCGACAGCGGCGCGGCCGTCGCCGCCAGTGGCCGAGCCGGTGGCGGCGCCGGCGGAACCGCCCCTGCCAGCAGTCGCAGCCCCGCCAGGCGCACCGGCACAGGCAGCGGCCCCGACACTCCCCAGCGAGGCCGCAGCCGCGCCGGCACCGGTCAGCGCGGCGCGGTACGATGCCGCCTACCTGAACAACCCGCCACCGGCCTATCCGATGCCGTCGCGCCGGCTGCGCGAGCAAGGCCAGGTGATCCTCAAGGTACTGGTGTCACCGGCGGGCCAGCCAGCGCGCATCGAGCTGTCCCGCAGCTCCGGCTCGGCGCGCCTCGATCGCGCGGCGCAGGATGCCGTCGGCGGCTGGCGCTTCGTCCCTGCGCGACAGGGCGACCAGGTGGTCGAAGCCTGGGTGCTGGTGCCGATCGTCTTCAAACTGCAAGGAAACTGAACATGGAAGCAAGCCAGGCCTTCGGGCTCGCCCACCTGTGGGCGCAGTCCGATCTTCTGATCCGCGCGGTAGCGCTGATCCTGCTGGTGATGTCCGTCACCAGCTGGTACCTGATCCTGGTGCGCAGCCTGCGCCAGTTGCGCGCGCGCCGT
>JBFGZP010000092.1:0-10385 GCA_041586695.1 Thauera sp. | reverse complement strand
TTATCGATTGTTCAACTTTTTAAAGAGCGCCGCAAGTTCCCCTGCAGCAGAGAAGCGAGATTATGTGCGACTACCAACAACCCGTCAACCCCGGCGCCACTCATTTATCTCGACCCTTCCGAAACAAACAACGCCGTCACACCCGCCTACAACCTCCCCCTCCGCACCACCGACAAAACCGCCGCAGCGCCGAAGAGCTGCGCATTATAGTCGGCGAATTTCGATCGTCAAGGCAATTCGTAGACAAAATGCGCCGGACCTCAAATCGGCCACTTTCGGGCGATTGACTTGCATGTCCGCTCCGCCGAAAGCCAGCTTGTCGCCGGCACGCCATAGACCGATCGCGTGCCGCTTGCGCGACACCGTGGAGGACCGCCAGCTCCATTCCGCCCGCTTTGTCCGGCGCGAACGCATGCGGTTGCCGCTGCGGGGAAGACGGTGCTATTGTCCGCCCGTGGCGCGGGAGAGAGCTCCTAGCGAGTCGCCGAAGGCGTAACCCCCCGGAACCGCTCAGGCAAAAGGACCGCGCAAGCAGCAAAATTCTGGAGAGCGGTACGAGCGCACAGGCGCTGGCGTACCCACCGAAGGGGCACAGCCCGCCGTTCGCAACCTGCTTTGTGCGGGTGTCTGCGTCGGGCGAAATCTCTCAGGTACAAGGGACAGATGGGGCGAAGCTGGCACAACGCCGGGTTAGCCCCATCTTGTTTACCGCTACCGGAGACTATCGATGAGCCCCCCCGCCAAGCAAACCCCGCTTCACGCGTCCCACGTTGCCGCCGGCGCCCGCATGGTCGATTTCGCGGGCTGGGACATGCCGGTCAATTACGGTTCGCAGATCGAGGAGCACCTTGCCGTGCGTCGTGATGCCGGCATGTTCGATGTCTCCCACATGCTTTCGCTCGACCTTGCCGGTCCCGACGCTACGAAGTTCCTGCGCGGACTGCTCGCAAACGACGTGTCCAAGCTCAAGACCTCGGGCAAGGCACTGTATTCGTGCATGCTGAACGACGCCGGGGGCGTCATTGACGATCTGATCGTCTACCGTTTTTCCGGGTCCGACTACCGGATTGTCGTCAATGCCGGCACGGCGGAAAAGGACGTGGCGTGGTTGCGCCGGCGCATTGCCGCATCCGGCGCGAATGTCACACTCGACAGCCGGCGCGATCTGGCGATGATCGCGATCCAGGGCCCCAACGCCATCGAACGGGCGGCAAAGGCCCTCCCGGAGCTCGCCACGGCAACCGGCGTGCCGGCAACGCCCTTCCACGCATCCCGTGTGGGTGACCTGCTCGTGGCACGCACCGGCTACACCGGCGAGGACGGGATCGAGATCGCGCTGCCGGCCGTTCGCGCCGCAGCCGTATGGGATGCGCTGATTGCCGCCGGCGTGAAGCCCTGCGGCCTCGGCGCACGCGACACCCTGCGGCTGGAAGCAGGCATGAACCTATATGGCCAGGATATGGACGAGGGTGTCTCGCCGCTCGATTCGGGCCTGGCATGGACGGTCGACCTGAAGGACGAGGAGCGCGACTTCATCGGCAAAGAGGGCCTGCTCGCCAAGCCGGCGACGCTGCGCATGCTCGGCCTCGTCCTCGAGGACAAGGGCGTGCTTCGCGCGCACATGAAGGTCTTCGCGCCCGCCGGCGAGGGAGAGACCACGAGCGGCAGCTTCTCGCCGTCGCTGGGGAAATCCATCGCCTTTGCACGCCTGCCGCCCGCTACGCAGCCTGGCGACACGGTCGAAGTCGAAATGCGCGGCAAGCGCCTGAAGGCGACGGCGGTCAAGTTGCCGTTCGTGCGCAACGGCAAGGCACTAGTCTGACAACGGTCTGGACGCGCAGACCCACCGCAATCTGAACGACGCCTGTTTGCAGGCATACTGGAGAAACCCCATGAGCACTATCCCCGCCGATCTCAAGTACACCAAGTCGCACGAATGGATCCGCGTCGAAGCCGACGGCACGCTGACCATCGGCGTTACCGACCATGCGCAGGAAGCACTCGGCGACGTGGTCTTTCTCGAACTGCCCGAAGCCGGCCGCACGCTCGCCGCCGGTGAAGCCTGCGCGGTGATCGAGTCCGTGAAGGCTGCCTCCGACATCTACGCGCCGGTCGCCGGCGAGGTGCTCGCGTCCAACCAGGATGTGATGGATGCCCCGGACAGCGTCAATTCCGATGCCTATGCGGCTTGGCTGTTCAAGCTCAAGCCCGACAGCGCAGGCAACCTGGCCGGGCTTCTCGACGCCGCCGGCTACCAAGCCGCCATCGCCTGATCCCCGGCGGGGCGGCCCAGGTCGCCCCGCCGTCGCCCCGGAATTGCCGAAGATGACCATGTCCGACCTGCTCTTCTCCCCGCTCGCCCGCCTCGAACAGCGTGATGCCTTCGTTCACCGCCACCTCGGCCCCAATGCCGGCGAGATCGCCAGCATGTGCGCGTCGATCGGCGTGGCCGACGTCGACGCCCTGATCGATCAAACCGTCCCGGCGGCGATCCGCCTGAAGGCTCCCCTGCCGCTCGAAGCAGCCCAGCCGGAACATGAGGCACTTGCGCGGCTAAAGAAGATCGCGGCCAGGAATGTCGTCAAGAAATCCTTGATCGGCCTGGGCTATTACGGCACGCACACGCCGACGGTCATCCTGCGCAACGTGATGGAGAATCCGGGCTGGTACACGGCCTACACGCCCTACCAGGCCGAGATCGCCCAAGGACGCCTCGAAGCCCTGCTCAACTACCAGCAGATGGTGATCGACCTCACCGGCCTGGAACTCGCGAATGCTTCGTTGCTCGATGAGGCCACCGCCGCAGCAGAAGCGATGGCGATGGCCCGCCGCGTGTCGAAATCCAAATCCAACGCCTTCTTCGTCGATGAAGCCTGCTTCCCGCAGACGATCGACGTGGTGAAGACCCGTGCCCACTACTTCGGCTTCGAACTGATCCATGGCAGGGCCGACGAAGCGGCCAGTCACGAGGTCTTCGGCGCCTTGCTGCAGTACCCGAACGCCCATGGCGCCGTCGTCGACCATAGCGACGTCATAGCCGCACTCAAGGCCGCCGGCGCGACCGTCGCCGTGGCGACCGACCTCATGGCCCTCGTGCTGCTCAAGAGCCCGGGCGCAATGGGTGCGGACGTCGCCTTCGGCTCGGCCCAGCGCTTTGGCGTACCGATGGGCTTCGGCGGCCCGCACGCCGCCTTCTTCGCCACCCGAGAGGCCTACGTGCGTTCCATGCCGGGCCGCATCATCGGCGTATCGAAGGATGCGCGCGGCAAGACCGCGCTGCGCATGACCCTGCAGACGCGCGAGCAGCACATCCGCCGGGAGAAGGCCAACTCCAACATCTGCACCTCGCAGGTCCTGCTCGCCAACATGGCAGGCTTCTACGCGGTGTACCACGGTCCACTGGGCCTGAAGACCATTGCCGCGCGGATCCATCGCCTCGCCGCCCTGCTGGCGGCGGGTCTCCGCGCGGCTGGCTACGAGGTTGCCGACGGTGCCTTCTTCGACACCATCGAGGTCGACAGCGGCGATCGCACGGCCGCGATCATGGCCTCGGCCGACACCGCCGGATACAACCTGCGGCGTGTCTCGGCCACCCGATTGGGTCTTTCGGTCGATGAAACCACGCGTGCCGACGACATCGTCGCCCTGCTCGGCTGCTTCTTCGCCAACGCCGACCTGGCCGCGCTCGATGCCGAGGTCTCCCATGCGGGAGGCGCGCTTGCGGCCCCGCTACTGCGCACCGACCCCATCCTCGCGCACCCGGTGTTCAACACCCACCACACCGAGCACGAGATGCTGCGCTACCTGAAGCGGCTGCAGAACCGCGATCTCGCGCTCGATCACTCGATGATCTCGCTCGGCTCGTGCACGATGAAGCTCAACGCCACCAGCGAAATGATCCCGGTCACCTGGCCTGAATTCGCCAACCTGCATCCGTTCGCGCCGCGCGATCAGGCCGCTGGCTATCTGGAGATGATAGAAGGCCTGGCCACCTATCTGCGTGCCGTCACCGGTTTCCCGGCAATCTGCATGCAGCCCAACTCGGGCGCCCAGGGTGAGTACGCCGGCCTCGTTGCCATCGCCCGTTACCATGCGAGCCGCGGCGACACCGAACGCAACATCTGCCTGATCCCGAAGTCCGCCCATGGCACCAATCCGGCCACGGCGCAGATGTGCGGAATGCAGGTCGTCGCGGTCGACTGCGACGACAAAGGCAACGTCGATGTCGCCGACCTCGGCGCCAAGGCCGAGAAGCATGCCGACAGGCTCGCCGCGCTGATGATCACCTACCCCTCGACTCACGGCGTCTTCGAGGAGTCGATCCGGGAGATCTGCGCCATCGTGCATACGCATGGCGGCCAGGTGTACATGGACGGCGCGAACCTCAATGCCCAGGTCGGCCTGACCTCGCCCGCGGCGATCGGTGCCGATGTGTCGCACATGAATCTGCACAAGACCTTCTGCATCCCGCACGGTGGCGGCGGCCCGGGCATGGGCCCGATCGGGCTGGCGGCGCACCTCGCCCCCTTCATGGCCGACCACGTCTTGTTCGCCACCGGTAGCGACTCGCGGCCGAACAAGGGCCAGGGCGCGGTGTCTGCGGCGCCCTTTGGGTCGGCCAGCATCCTCCCGATCTCGTGGATGTACATCGCCATGATGGGTGGCGAAGGCCTCAAGCGCGCCACCGAGGTGGCGATCCTCAATGCCAACTACCTCGCGCAGCGCCTCAAGGACCACTTTCCGGTGCTTTACAGCGGCAGCCAGGGCCGCGTGGCACACGAGTGCATTCTCGATATCCGCCCCATCAAGGCCGTCACCGATGTGAGCGAGGTCGACATCGCCAAGCGCCTGATGGATTACGGATTCCATGCGCCGACGATGTCCTTTCCGGTGCCGGGCACGATCATGGTCGAGCCGACCGAATCGGAAGACCTGGGCGAACTCGACCGCTTCGTCGCCGCGATGATCGCGATCCGCGACGAGATCCGACAGATCGAGAACGGTGCATGGACCGCGGACGACAACCCGCTCAAGCACGCGCCGCATACCCAGGCCGACGTCATGGGTGACTGGACGCGGCCCTATCCGCGCGAGCAGGCGGTGTTCCCGATGCCCTGGGTGGCGGAGAACAAGTTCTGGCCGAGCGTCAATCGCATCGACGACGTGTATGGCGACCGCAACCTGTTCTGCGCCTGCGTGCCGATGGACGACTACGCGGAGTAGTCCGGGTAGAATCTGCACGCTTCACGCCGAAGCCACGCCTGCGGGCGTGGCTTTTTTTCGCTTGCCCGGCCCCTTGGTCAAGACCACGCCGTCTGAAGAACGACATGCCGATACCCCGCACAGCCCGTAGATCGCTCTGGCTCACCGTGCTGCTGACCCACCTTGCAGTGCTCGCAGGCCTGTTCACCTGGCTGGTGGTGCAGACGCGAGCGGTCGAGATGCACGACCTGCACCTCGGCGCCGGCGAAAAGCTCAAGTGCGTGTCCTACGCGCCCTACCACCGCCCGGGGCAAAGCCCGTTCGACCCCGACATCCGGATTGGCCGCGAACAGATCGCGACCGATCTCGCCGCGCTGGCGAAGATTACCGAGTGCGTCAGGCTGTATTCGATCGACCAGGGACTCGATCAGGTACCCGAGCTCGCGCGCGAGACCGGCCTGAAGGTATTGCTCGGCGCCTGGATCGGCCACGATCGGAAAAAGAACGAAACGGAGCTGGCAAGCGCGATCGCGCTCGCCAACGCCAACACCGACGTCGTTCGTGCGCTCATCGTCGGCAATGAGGTACTGCTGCGCCGCGAGCGCACCGAGGACGAGATGCGCGAACTGATCGCGCGTGCGAAGTCGCAGGTGAATGTACCGGTCACCTATGCCGACGTGTGGGAGTTCTGGACCGAGCATGACAGCCTCGCACGCGAGGTCGACTTCGTCACCGTCCACATCCTCCCATTCTGGGAGGACGAGCCGGTGGACATCGAGCACGCGCTCGCCCATGTGGCGGACATCCGGACCCGGGTCGGCGAGCACTTCGCCGGCAAGCGTATCCTGATCGGCGAAACCGGCTGGCCGAGCGAGGGCCGCCAGCGCGAGGAGTCGCGTCCCGCGCGCGTAAACCAGGCGCGCTACATCCGCGAATTCATCCACCAGGCGCACGACCGCGACTGGGATTACAACCTGATCGAGGCGATCGACCAGCCTTGGAAACGTCGTCTCGAAGGCACGGTCGGTGGCTACTGGGGCATGCTCGAGGCCAACACACTGGCGCCGAAGTTTCCGCTCGCCGGCCCGGTCGCCGAGCGCGCCAGCCTGTTCGGACCGATCGGCGGCGCCAGCATCGGGGCCATCCTCGCCTTCCTGCTCGCCGCCACTGGGCGCGCAAGCCGCTGCCTGCGCGTCACCGCGCTGAGCGCAAGCGGCGCACTCGGAGGGCTCATCATGGTGCTGCACTGGGAACACGCCCACATCGCCTATCGCGACGCACTGGAGTGGCTCGTTCTCGGCGGCGTCGCCATCGCGGCCGCCCTGCTGCCACTGGCGCTGGCGCGCTGGTCGGGCGAGCCCGTTCCGGCCGCAGCCGTCGCCTGGCGCGAATTGCGCAGCAAACCGCGCCGACCATCGCCCGCGCAATCGCTGGCCCTGCTGCGCGGCGCCTTGCTCTTCTGCGCCGCCATCGCCGCATTGTTGCTGTTCGTCGACGCGCGTTACCGCGACTTCCCGACCCTGCTCTACCTGATGCCGGCGGCGGCGTTCGGCGTCATCGGCTGGTGGAGCGGCCGCACCGGCCGGGCCGAGCGCATCTGCGCCGCCATCCTCGCCGTCAGCGCAATCGGTCGATGGCTACCGGAGCCCGCCAACCCGCAGGCCATCGCCTGGCTTCTCGTCGGCCTCGCCATGGCCCTGCCCGCGCTCGCCTCGCGGCCGCGAGAGAACCAGAAGGGATAGCAGCGCCCCGACCGCGGCGGGGTCGAAACTGTAGAAGACCAGGCCCAGCAGGCCGGCAACCCAGCCTGCCCATGCCAGCTTGCGGCATGCGAAGCCGAACGCTAGCGCCCCGAACAGCAGGCTGGCCCAGCCGACACGCTGGTGCAGGAAGGACTGCACCAGCGCCCACTTGAACGCACACGGCCCGGCGGGCGTGCCGGCGGCGGTGCAGTCGCGTGGCAGCAGGCCGTTTTCGAGCATGCCGTAACGGATCGACAGCGCGGTGCCGAGTATGATCAGCGCACTGGCGGCGATTGCCACGACCGCGTTGTCGCGAGGACTGCTCTGCTGCATTTGCATCGTTTCCTGACAATTGAGTGCCGAATCGGCGCCCCCGGGCAAGCAGACACGCACCGTTGCAAATAGGCCCTGGACGTCGCTCGTAAGCGAGCCGTATCGCGCCTAGAATGTTCGGCTAAAGTACTAATATGCCGAGGCGCGGATTGTGTCATGGCGGGTGCGGCATGGGAATCTGCACCACGCTCGACCGTCGCGCGCCAAGACCTCGCTCGACCGGCATCCACAAGGTGCAGGATCCTTCCGTTTCTTGCGGTTCGAGATGCGAACCGCACTGGATTTGCAGATGAAGAAAGCCGCATCAGTCGTCTACCGCCTGGCCATCGCCCTCGCCATCGCCGCCTTGGTCGCGCTCGCGCAGTACTGGGTGTGGCAGGCCTTCAACCGTGGCGACGAGTTCATCGGTACCAGCCAGAGCATCAAGGGATTCGCCTACAACGGTTTCCAGCGTGACCAGAGCCCGCTCAAGGGCACCTACCCGACGCGCGCGCAACTTGCCGCCGACCTCGACCTGCTGGGCCGATTGTCCGACGGATTGCGAACCTATGGCGTCACCGACCTGCCGGCCACGCTCGAACTCGCCGGCGAGCGCGACATGAACGTGACGGCCGGTGCGTGGATCGATGCCGACCCTGTGACCAACGAAAAGGAAGTCACCGCACTCATCGCCGCCGCGCGCGCGATGCGCCACATCGAGCGCGTGCTCGTGGGCAACGAGGTCCTGCTGCGGGGCGATCTCAAGGTCGAGGAACTGATCCCCTACCTCGATCGCGTGCGCAAGGCCTTGCGCAGCCCGGTATCCACCGCCGAGCCCTGGCACGTCTGGCTGAAATATCCCGAACTTGCCGAGCACGTCGATTACCTGACGGTGCACCTGCTCCCCTATCACGAGGGCGTGCCGGTCGAGGCCGCAGTCGAATATGCCTTCCAACGCTACGACGAACTGGTGAAGGCCTTCCCGAAGAAGAAAATCGTCGTCGGCGAGATCGGCTGGCCGAGCAAGGGTCCGGTCATCGGCGCCGCGGAACCCTCGCTCGACAATGAAGCCCGCTTCATCCGCGAGTTCCTCTCGCACTCGCGCACCGCGCGGATCGACTATTTCCTCATGGAAGCGATCGACCAGCCGTGGAAGATAGACATCGAAGGCTGGGCCGGCCCCTACTGGGGCATGTACAACGCGGACCGCGAGCAGAAGTTCGCCCTCGAAGGCATCATCCAGCGCGATCCGCACTGGGCGAAGAAGGCCAGCAACGCTGCGGCGCTCGCCTTCCTGCCGATGCTGCTGGTGGCCTTCTTCCTGTCCGACTGGAGCGTGTTCGGCCGCGTTTTTCTTGCCGGTCTGATCCAGGCCTGCGTGGCGACCCTGATCATCGGCCTGAACGTGCCGGTGGAGTACTACCTCACTCAGCGTGACCTCGTCGGCCTCGGGATGCTGATCGCGGCGACCGGGCTCACCGCGGCCGTGCTGCTGTCACACGGTTTCGAGTTCGGCGAGATGCTGTTCAAGCAGAAGTGGCAACGTCGCTTTCTGCCCCTGCCGCCGCATGCGCCGGACCAGCAGCCCTTCGTATCGATCCACCTCGCCTGCCACAACGAGCCGCCGGACATGGTGATCGCCACCATCGACAGCCTCGCGGCGATGAACTACGCCAACTTCGAAGTGCTGGTGCTGGACAATAACACCAGCGACGAAGCGCTGTGGAAACCGTTGGAAAAGCGCTGCGCCGAGCTCGGACCACGCTTCCGCTTCTTCCAGCTGTCGAACTGGCCCGGCTTCAAGGCGGGGGCGCTGAATTATGGCCTCAAGGTCACCGATCCGCGCGCCGAGGTGGTTGGCGTGGTCGATGCCGACTATGTCGTGGACCCCGAGTGGCTCTCGAGCCTGATTCCGCACTTCGACAAGAGCGACGTCGCCGTCGTGCAGGCCCCGCAGGCCCACCGCGACTGGGAGATGCAGCCGTTCAAGCGCATGTGCAACTGGGAGTTCGATGGCTTCTTCCGCATCGGCATGCATCACCGCAACGAGCGCAATGCGCTGATCCAGCACGGCACGATGACTCTCGTGCGGCGCGAGGCGCTGGAGGAGGTTGGCGGCTGGTCCGAATGGTGCATCTGCGAGGACACCGAACTCGGCCTGCGCCTGATCGAGAAGGGCTACGACACCCGCTACGTGGATCACGTTCTCGGTCGCGGCCTCACGCCTTCCGATTTCGCCGCGATCAAGAGCCAGCGCTTCCGCTGGGCATTCGGCGCGATGCAGATTCTCAAGGCGCATCTGTCGCAGATGGTGGGCCGCAGCAATCTGAACCTCGCCCAGCGCTATCACTTCCTGACCGGGTGGTTCGCGTGGTTCGGTGATGCGCTGCAACTGGTGTTTGCCTTCGGCAGCCTGTTCTGGACGCTCGGCATCTTGCTCTTCCCCAAGGCCTTCGGCCTGCCGGTCACTGCGCTGGCCCTGCCGATTCTCGGCTTCATGGCCTTCAAGGCCGCGCTCGGCCCCATCCTTTACCGGCGAACGATGGACTGTCCATGGAAGGACATCCTCGGCGCCTCCATCCTGTCGGTCGGTCTCGCCCACGCGATCGCACGCGGCGTGTTCGCCGGGCTGGTGATCAAGAAAGGCGTGTTCGTGCGCACGCCCAAGGGCTGGCGCGGCGGCGGTGCGCTGGCCTTCTTCAACCCGATTCGCGAGGAAATCGGCATGCTCGTCGCCCTCGTGCTCGGGGCGGCGGCGCTGGTGATGCTGCGCGGTGCCAACGATCTCGAAACCCAGCTCTGGGTCGGCATCCTGGCGCTGCAATGCATCCCATATGTGGCCGCGATCGCCTGCCAGGTCGCTGCCTACATGCCCGACCGCGGGCAAGCCGATGCGGCCGGTGGCGGCACGCTGCAGCCGCAGGGCTGATCCGGCGGGCCCGGCGAGCCGGCGCCGAGTCCGGTCCCGGCTTGCTCACTCGGTCCAAAGCGCAAGCCGTTTCGGTACGGAGGGCAGGGAGAGCGCCCGATAATCGGGCAGTCCACCCAGCGTTGAAGGGCTCACCTCGCCTTCGATCAGCGGCTGAAGGTAGCGACGCGCCGCAGCGGTGACGTGCAGACCGTCCGCGC
>JBFGZP010000091.1:0-10538 GCA_041586695.1 Thauera sp. | reverse complement strand
CGAGGTCCTCGCCCATGGTGCGGTGCGGCCGCGCGGCGAGGATATGCTGACCGGCGGCGTACCCTGCTACGGGGTGTACGAAACCGCCGATGGCCGCCATATGGCGGTCGGCGCGCTGGAAGAAAAGTTCTGGTACCTGCTTTGCGACACGCTCGCTCGACCCGACCTCAAGCCGGCGCGTCTCGCCAGCGGGGAGGCCGGGGCGCGTGCCCGCGCCGAGCTGGCCGCGATCTTCCGCGCTCGCGCGCAGGCCGAGTGGGTGGGGGTGTTCGATGAGGTGGACTGCTGCGTGACGCCGGTGCTGCGCCTGGAGGAGAGCCTGGAACATGCGCAATTCGGCGCCCGGGCGATGGTGCGCGAGGTGGGCGGCGTGCGCCAGTTCGGCCCGCCGGTCTCGCTGTCCGGCGTCGACGCCGGCGATGCACGGCCCGCGCCAGCGTTTGCGGGCGCGGACAACGAATCGGTGCTGACGGATCTGGGGCTTGACGCCGACGAGATTGCGCGCCTGGGCAAGCTCGGCGTGATCTGAGCGGCAGGCGGCGGCCGCCCGATTATCCGGCCACCGCCACCCCGGCGCCCGCCGGAGGACAGTGTCGTGCCGGTTTGCCTATTTTGTGCCGGCCGGCTTGCGGCGTGAGGCGCTGCCGCTGGCGCCGGCGCTGTCGGCACGCGGTTTGGCCTCGGCGGGCGGGCTCGCCGGCTGCTCGCCCTGCGTGTCCATGAAGTTCCACGGCCACATTGCTGCGGCGGCGGCAAACGGGTTCGCGCCCGGATCGGCGCCGGCGGCCGGTTTGTCCTCGGTGTGCTGGCTCATCGCCTTCACGGCGGCGACCGCCGCGCGCTGCATTTCGAGCCCCTGGGTGCTCATCTGCAGCATGTTCAGGTTCATCTTCAACCAGCCCTCGACCGCCTTGAGATCGGCGATGCGCTTGTCGAGTTCTTCGAGGTCGAGTGTCGGCGTGACCATGCCCGGCAGCGAGAAGCCCATGTTGTTCCACATGCCGCGGACGAATTCCAGCGGGTCCTTGGCGTTTTGATCCTGAGACATCGATGCGCTCCCGACAGGTAAAGGTGCTTCAATCTTAACCGATGCCGGCAACGCGTGCGGCGCCCGGGTCGCGAGGGCGCGCGCTGGCCGTTTTCTCAGGCGGGCGTGAGCAGGCGATGCATCAGTGCGCGCAGCCGGGCCGGGCGAAGCGGTTTGCGCAGCAACGGTATCCCGGCGGCCTGGGCGCGCTCGAGCATTGCCGCAGCGGTGTCGCCACTGACGAGGAAGGCCGGCAGGTTCTGGCCGGGCAGGATGATGCGGGCGCGCGTGATGAGCTCGAGGCCGTCGATCGGTCCGCGCAGGCGGAAGTCGGTGATCAGCAGCTCTGGCGCCCATCGCCCGGAGGCGAGCAGGTCGAGCAGTCCTTCGGCGGTTTCCGCCGAACGCACCTCGCAGCCCCACGACGTGAGCAGTCCTTCCATGCCCTCGCGGGCGAGGGCGTCGCCGTCGACCAGGCCGACGCGCAGGTTCCGAAGATCGCCCAGTGCGCGCGCCTCGTCGGCCTGTACGGTGTCGGTGTCGGGCTCGGCAAGCAGTAGCTCGATGGCAAATACCGAGCCGCGACCCGGTGCCGAGCGCAGTTCGAGCCCATGCCCGAGCAGATCGGCGAGGCGGCGAACGATGGCGAGGCCAAGGCCCAGGCCCTTGTCGCGCGCGCGCTCCGCATGGTCGAGCTGGACGAACTCCTGAAAGATGATGTCCTGTGCCTCGTCCGCGATGCCGACCCCGTTGTCTCGTACTTCCACCCGAAGCCTGTCGCCGCGGCGGCGACAGGCGATCATTATCGTGCCGGCGGGCGTATAGCGGATCGCATTGCTCACCAGGTTGAGCAGGATCCGCTCGAACAGCACCGGGTCGCTACTCACCCAGTAGGGAGCGCGGCGAACGTGCAGGCGCAGCCCCCGCTGCTCCGCCGCCTTGCGCTGCCCCGAGGTGATGCGATCGATCACTTTGAGCGGATCGAAAGCTCGCATGACCGGATGGAGCACGCCGGCATCGAGCCGCGAGATGTCGAGCAGGCTGTCGAGCAGGTTCTCCATCGCTTCGGCCGAGGTCGCGATCCGCTCCACGATCTGCCGGCTCTCGGGCGGGAGCCGCTGCTGGGAGAGCTCCGATACAAACAGGCCGAGCGCGTGCATCGGTTGCCTGAGATCGTGGCTCGCGGCGGCAAGGAAGCGCGACTTGGCAAGGTTCGCGCGCTCGGCCTCGTCCTTGCGCATGCGCAACTCCGCGGTCGCATCGGCGATCTTGAGCGCCATGTCGTCACGTGTGTCGGCCAGGCGCGCGGCCATCTCGTTGATGCCCTCTGAGAGGCGGCGCAGGCTGCCGCCGCCCATGATCGGCGCGCGTTCGCGCAGGCGCCCCTGGCCCAGCCGCAGGGCGGTGTCGGCCACCGTTCGGATGGCGTCGCTGACGCCCCGGCTCATGTAGCGGGCGAGCAGAACGCTGCCGATCAGCACGAAGAGCACGGAAACGACACCGGTCCACAGCAGCTCGCTGCGCCGCTGCTGCAGTCGCTCGAGTGAGAGCTCGACGACGACCCTGCCGAGCGCAGCCGAACGCGCTGGTGCCGTCACGCCGGGAGAGGCGGCGCCAAAGGCGTCGTTGAGCGCCACGCGACTCGGCCGGATCGGCTCGATGATGCGCAGCGTCTCCCCATCGGTCCGGCCAGCCGCCTCCGGCGACGACAGTCGGTCGTCCAGCCGACCGCTGCGTGCGAGCGTGGCACCGTCGCGATCGATGACGGTCACGCCAATGACGTCGTCCTCGCCGAGAACCGTCGTCGCCAGCTGCTGTAACGCGTCGCGGTCGCCCGAGAACACCGCGTACTCGCTCGCGGCGGCGAGCTGACGGGCGAAGGCGCGGCCGCGCGCATGGAGCGCCTCGTCGAGGTCCGACAGTCGCAGCCCGGTAAACGAAACCGACATGACCACCGCGAGCACCAGCGTCGGCAGCACGGCGGCCAGCATCACGCGAGCCCGGACCCCCCAGCTCGCGATCATGGTCTCGCCGCCTCGCGACGTCGCAAGTCGGCCGCCAGTTCCTCGCCCGAGCGCAGCCGGATGCCAAGCGAGCGCGAGACGGTGGCGTTGATCGCAACCTCGAATCCGGTCGGGTGAGCGGGCGGCGGCAGGCGGTCGCCGTGCAAGCTTCGGGCGACGATTTCTGCCGCCTGGCTGCCGATCTGCGCCGGCGTGGAATACAGCGCCAGCAGGGCGCCGGCGCGCACATAGGCGGCGGAGAAGCCGAGCACCGGCGAATGCTGACGATAAGCGGTGAGCAGCACGTTCTGCACGGTGTAGCTGTTGAACACCGCAGTATCGGGTGTCGCCAGCAGCACGGATGGCTCGGCGAGGACGTGTTGCAGCGCGGGGTAGAGCTCGCGGTCGTCTTCGACTGCCGCCGTCTGCACCTGCAGCCCCTGGTTTTGCGCGATCTCGCCGAGGCGGGCGACGAGCGCGTGGCTGTTGGGCCCCGACAGCAGGGCAAGGCGCGACCAGTCGGGGAGCGCGAGGCGCAGCAAGGCGATCTGGCGCTCGGGGGGGTGGTCGAGAAAGATTGCCGACTTCTCGGGATCGCCAGCGCGGCGCCGGGGCAGCTTGTCGTACGCGGCCTGCGGCAGCAAGACGTGCAGGGCAGGCGCAGCCACCTCGAGTTGCGACAGAACCTGCGCGGCCTGGGCGCCGACGGTGACGATGATGCGGCTTTGCGCCAAGTCGCCGGCCGATGCTTCGGCCCAGTCGCGCACGTCGAGTTCGGCAGCCGGGGCGGACGAGCGCAGGCCCTCGCGCAAGGCGTCGACCGTTTCGGCGTAGGCACCGTCCGGCGCGCTCGTCAGCACGGTGACGCGCTCCGCCGCATGCGCAGGCACGCCGGCCTGCGGCATGAGCAGGGCGATGCTCAGCAGCAGGAAGCGACGCAGGCGCAATGACATCGGCGGTTCAGAGCTCGAGCCTCAGCATCAGCGAAGCGGTCGGTTCGCGCTCCACGGTGGGCACGAAGTCGCTGTAGTTCCCGCCCAGCGCGCGCATCACCAGGGCGAGCTCGGCGCGCGCATCGCCCAGCTCGAAGCGGCGGGCAACGCGGACATCGATGCGCTGGTAGTCGCCCACCGTCTTGTCGCTGCCGGTCGACCAGCGCATGTTGCCGACGTAATGCCAGGCCAGGCCCAGCTGCCATGCGGGCACGGGCGTCCAGGCGGAAAGCAGCGACCAGGCATGCGTCGGCGCAGAGTGGGCGAGGTTGTCCTCGTCGCTGTCGACGTGCAGGCGGGTGTAATTGACCCCGATCCAGGTCGCGCGAGCCGGTCGCCAGGTCAGGGCGAGTTCGGCGCCGCGGATGCGCGCGGAGGCGTCGTTGTTCGCCTTCCTCGCCTCGCAGTCGCCGGGAATCAGGCAGTCGAAGCTGGTGTCCTCGTCGCGGAACGTGATCAGCTTGCGTGCGTCTTCGTCGAAGATGCGGGCGTCCAGCGTCGTGCGCAGCGTGCGCAACTCCACCAGATAGCTCAGTTCGCGTGTCCGGATCTCCTCCGCCTCGACCTCGTCGGACGGCTGGAAGGCTTGCAGTATCGGGATGTTTGCGCGCCCCTCGTAGAAGCGCAGGTCGACCCGTCGCTCGAAGGGCAGCGGCCGGCGCTGCGTGCGACTGACCGCGGCGCGCAGCGTCTGCGCATCGGACAGATGGTAGTTCGCGGCGAGCCGAGGTGAGGTCAGCGTCCCCACGTAATCGCCGGACTCGACCATCACGCCGCCATTGAGGATCCATTTCGCTGCCGGCCGCCACTCCAGGTTGGCGAACAGGCGGCTGCTGTCGTAGTCGATCTTCCCGTCCGAGTAGAAGTAGCCCTTGGAGTGCAGCCGGTCCTGGCGGTGGCCGAGGCCCCAGACGAGGCGCGTATCACGCGACGGCAGCAACGTATGTTCGAGTTCGAGATCGTCCCGCACCACACGATTGCCGTAATCGAAATCGACGAAGCTGTCGGCGTCGATGCCGTTGAGGCTCAGGAAGAGCTTTGCGAGTGCGGGCGGGATGCCGTCGCCAACCGCCCGGCGAATCAACTCGTCCTCGATCGAGTCGAGCGTGAAGCGGTCGCGGAAGCGCTCGCTCTGGTGCAGGTAGGTGATGCCGAGTTCCTCTTCGGGGGCGGGCTGCCACTGCCAGCGCACCTGTCCGAAACCGGAGTGGCTGGCGCTGTTTCGCACCGGATCGGTGGCTTCGCCGGCCACGCCGAGCTGCGCATCGAGTTCCATCGTGCCGGCGCGGACCTCCAGCCGATGATCGAGCGCGAGTTGCCAGTCGTAGCGCAGATCGGCACGGCGCCGGGTCGAGGTGTCGGCAAGCCCGGCGAGTCCTTCGTCATGCTCTTGGCCGACGCTGACGCGCACGGCCGCGGCGCCGAAGTTGCGGGCGAGGCTCGCGCTGCGATCACGGATGCCGTTCTCGCCCTGTTCGAGCTTCAGGCTGAAGCGGGGGCTGTCGGCCGCGGAGCGGGTGACGATGTTGACCACACCCATGAAGGCCTGGCTGCCGAATGCCGCCGCGTTCGAGCCGCGAAAGACCTCGATGCGCTCGATGTCGTCGGCATCGATCGTGAGCTTGTGCCATTCGACGCCGCTGATGAAGTAAGGAGAATAGACCGAGCGGCCGTCGACGCGCACCAGCATCCGGCGCGGGGAGTCGTCGGACAGACCGTGGTAGGTCGTGAGTGGCAGGTAGCCGCTGCGCTGACCAACCTGGAAGCCCGGCACCCAGCGCATCAGTTCGGCGATGGAGCGCGCCCCCGATGCCCTGATCATGTCGCGGTCGATGACGGTGACCGCGCCCGGCGCCTCTCGCAGCGGTTGCGCGAGTCGCGACGCCGACAGCACGATCGGCAGTTCGCCGAGGAAGTCTTCCTCCGACATGAAGTCGTCGGCGGCGCTGGCCGGCGCCGCGAGTGCGAGCCCGAGCAGTATCGCGAGGCCCTGGCCCCGGGCTGCTGACCGGGCCGGATGACGATGCTGGCAGGGGATGGAGTATATCGGCATGTGTTTGTCACTCGGATTGGGTTCGCGGGGCTCGTTCCTGATTTTCCGGTCTTTCCCCGCATGCCGATAGGGGGGATGGCCCCAGCCTGCGTGGTATGCTTCACGCATCGCGGCAAGGGTAGAACCGCGGGGGCTGAGGGGGGGCGATGAAGATCCTGATCGTTGAAGATCATGCGCTGGTCCGTGAGGCGATGGCGCAGACCTTGTTGCGCCTCGAGCCCGGCATCGAATGTATCGAGGTCGGTGGCGCAGACGATGCGCTGGCGCAACTCGAGGCCAATGGCAGCGTGGATCTGGCCGTCATCGACCTGATGCTGCCGGACATGAACGGCTTCTCCCTGCTGGCGGTGCTGGCCAAGCGCTTTCCCGACGTGCCGGCGGTCGTCGTGTCGGCGATGGACGACGAGAACTCCGTGCGGCGCGCGCTAAAGGGGGGGGCATCGGGCTTCGTGTCGAAGGCGAGCCCGGGCGAGGAACTGCTGCAGGCGGTCCGCGTCGTCCTGCAGGGCGGGGTGCACACGCCGGAGACGCGTTCGGTGGTCCCGGCGCGCCGGGCCGGGACGTCGGTGAGCGAGCGTTTCGGGCTGACCGCGGCCCAGACCCGCGTGCTCGACCTGCTTGCCGAGGGCAAGACCAATCGCGAAATCGCCGAATTGCTCGGGCTGTCCGAAGGCACGGTCAAGGTCCATATGTCGGCTATCTTCCGCGCGCTTGGCGTTTCCAACCGTGGTCAGGCCCTGGTGGTGATCTCGCGCCACGGTGCCCGCCTCTGAGTTGGGCGGGCGCCGCCGTTCAATGCGAGCGGCGCAGGCCCGAGGTCAGGCGCATCGGCATCTCTGCCGGTGACAGGCGTTCCACTGTGTCGATCTCGTCGTCCTCGGGCGCGTCGGCGAAATCGATTTCCAGAACCTGCAACACCTGGCGGGCGACCGCGCGGCAGGAATTGGCAAGCGGCGTGGGCAATTGCTCGGGTGCGTGCTTTTGCAGCAACAGTTTCGACGACGACAGCGCATTGACCGGACGCAGGATGCGATGCCGGTAGCTGCCCATCAACTGCGAGACGTTGCGATCCGCGGCGTCACGTTGCCAGGCGTTGGTCGGCCACTGCGTCGGTACCGCGTAGGCGCGCGGAAACATCTCGAGGTCGCGCACGACGGTGCGGATGTCCTCGTGCGATTCGCGGAAGGGCAGCAACACGATGTCGGACAGGGCGTAGAGCTTGCGGTCCATCTCGGTGCGGTTGCCGCCGCCGTCGATGACGCCGATCCAGTCGTCCAGCGTACGCAGCTTGTCGACCACCTTGGTCAGCGCATCACGGGTGCGTGCGTCGGCCGTCACGTAGCGGCGACCCGCAGGTAACAGGGGTTCGCGGCAGGTGTCGGTCAGCACGCAGGCCGAGCGCTGACCGAGCAGGCCCAGCCCCTGGCAAAGCATGTGTGACAGCGTCGTCTTGCCGGTGCCGCCCTTGTTGCCGATCACGCAAATGATCTCAGCCATGAATCCATCGTCCTCAACTTGCGGCGAATTGCGGCCGCACGCTCCGGATTATCCGGGCGCGAGGGCTGCGCAAGCGGCAGAAAAGCGCCGGTTCGCCGTCCTAATTCCCCGCTTGCCGGCCGGGGATGACATAGCCGTAGAGTCGGGTCTGCCGTGCATCCTCGACGTCGACCACGAAATCGGGTTTACGGCCGGGAACGGGAAAACTGTTGCTCAGCAGCCGGCTGCCCGGGCGCATCTCCGCCCGGGCCTTGTCCCAGACGGCGGCCATGGGCACGGGCGAGAGGAAGGCATACACGACATCGTAGTCGCTCCAGGACGGGGTGAACAGGTTGCCGCGCCGCCAGTCGATATTGGCATGAGCCGAGGCCAGCGCGCGACCCAGTAGCCAGGGGGCGGGAGCCTGCTCGATGCCGGTGAAGCGGCAATCGGGTCGCAGCTTCGCCAGCGGCCGTAGCAGCGAGCCGGTGCCGGCGCCGATGTCGAGCAACCGGGTCGGCGTCGGCGCGAGCAGGCGGCCGACCGCTTCGGCGGTGCGCCGGTTGCTGAGGTAGAGCGGCACCTGGGTGCGAAAACTCGTCCAATAGACGAGGAGCAGGGTGACGAAGGCGGCGAGATACCAGCCGGGTGCGATGCCGACGCCTTGCGCGGCGACGATTACCGGCGTGAACGCGAGGTGAATCGGCAGCCACCAGCGTGCGCTGCGCAGGCCGGCCGCGGCGGCGCTGGCGCACAGCGCCTGTGCCGCCACCAGCGGCCACAGGCCGGCCGGAAGCAGGCCGCTGCGGGCGAGACCGAACGCGGCAAGCCAGCCGGCGAGCTGGGCGAACAGGGCTTTGAGGGCAGGGGGCATCGGGACGGAGGCGGGGGAAAGGCCGACGATCATAGCTGCAAGCGCCTCGTCACGCATTCGCCCCGGCGGTGGCCGACAGGGCTGGCATGGGTTGCTCCCCACCAGCTTCGTCGTGGGGCCGGCCGGGCTCTATCGATTCATTCTGCGAGCCCGGGGCGAAGGTCGATGCGCTCAAGCCGGCGGCAAGATCTTGCCCGGATTGAGCAGGTCGTCTGGATCGAGCGCCTGCTTGATCAGCCGCATGGCGTCGACGGCCGGAGCGCCGTGTTCCTGAACCAGGAAGTCCTGCTTGCCGATGCCGATGCCGTGCTCTCCGGTGCAGGTTCCGTCCATCGCCAGCGCGCGCTCGACAATGCGGCGGTTGAGCGCTTCCGCACGCTCGATCTCGTCTGCATTGTCCGGATCGATCAGGATCAGGGTGTGGAAGTTGCCGTCGCCGACGTGACCGACAATGGGTGCGATCAGTCCGGAGGCGTCGATGTCCGCGCGCGTCGCGTCGACGCATTCGGCGAGCTTCGAGATCGGCACGCACACGTCGGTGGTCAGGCCGCGGCAGCCGGGGCGCAGGTTCAGGCTGGCGAAATAGACGTCGTGGCGCGCGGCCCACAGGCGGCTGCGGTCCTCCGGGCGCTCGGCCCATTCGAAGTCGAGGCCGCCGTTGTCACGCGCGATCTCCTGCACCGTCCGCGCCTGCTCCTCGACGCTCGCGGGCGAGCCGTGGAATTCGAAGAACAACATCGGCGCCTCGCGCAGGGTCGTCTTGCTGTAGCGGTTGATCGCCTGCACCGTCAGGGTGTCGACCAGCTCGATGCGCGCGACCGGGATGCCGAGCTGGATGGTCTGGATCACCGTTTTGACCGCATCGACGACGTCGGGGAAGGCGCACACCGCACCCGATACGGCTTCGGGCAGGGGGTGCAGGCGCATCGTGAGCTCGGTGATGATGCCCAGGGTGCCCTCCGAGCCGATCAGCAGGCGCGTGAGATCGTAGCCTGCGGAGGACTTGCGCGCCCGCCCGCCGGTGCGGATCACCCGGCCGTCGGCGAGGACCGCGGTGAGGCCGAGGACGTTCTCACGCATGGTGCCATAGCGCACCGCATTCGTGCCGGAGGCACGCGTGGCGGCCATGCCGCCGAGCGAGGCGTCCGCGCCCGGGTCGATCGGGAAGAACAGGCCGCTGCCATGGAGTGCGGCGTTGAGCTGTTTGCGCGTCACGCCGGGCTGGACCACCGCATCCATGTCTTCCGGATGAATCGCGATCACCTTGTCCATCTGGCTGAAGTCGACGCTGATGCCGCCGCGTATCGCGAGGATGTGGCCTTCGAGCGAACTGCCCACGCCGAACGGGATGATCGGTACGGCATGCGCACCGCAGGCCTCGACCGTCGCCACGACCTCTTCCGTGTCATGTACGAAGACCACCGCGTCGGGCAGCGCGTCCGGGAAGTGCGACTCGTCATGACCATGGTGCGCGCGTACGCCCGCGGACAGCGTGAAGCGCTCGCCGAAGCGCGTCTTCATCGTGTCGACGAAGCCGGCAGGCAGGGGGCGGTGTGGGGCCGATTCGTGTGTTTCCATGCGCCCTCCTTGTGGCTTGTCGTGGACCATCGCGGTTCCCGCGCCGCGTCCGGCAGGTCGGAAACACCCTCGTGCGTTCGAAGCGAAAAAGTGTTTGACAGCCCTTTGGGCGGCTACTATAGTGCGGGGCTTCCCGCGTGGAGGGATACCCAAGCGGTCAACGGGAGCAGACTGTAAATCTGCCGGCTCAGCCTTCGAAGGTTCGAATCCTTCTCCCTCCACCAGCAGTATTTTGTATCTTGAGCCGGCCCGCAAGTGCGTCAGACGCAAGGTGGCCGATGTGGCGGTGGTAGTGAATCGGCTGCGAGTTGTTCCTGCTTTGTGGTAAGTGCGGGTGTAGCTCAATGGTAGAGCAGAAGCCTTCCAAGCTTATGACGAGGGTTCGATTCCCTTCACCCGCTCCAGGATGTGCTGTTTTCGGAGCCCATGTAGCTCAGTGGTAGAGCACTCCCTTGGTAAGGGAGAGGCCACGTGTTCAATCCACGTCATGGGCACCACTCATTTTCCGCCTGGCCTGGCACGGTGCCCATTGGGT
>JBFGZP010000090.1:0-10554 GCA_041586695.1 Thauera sp. | reverse complement strand
GTGATCTGGCGCCCGGTGAGACCCTGCAGCACGAACAGGTTGAAGCCGACCGGCGGCGTGATCTGGGCCATCTCGACGACGACGACGACGAACACGCCGAACCACAATGGGTCGATGCCAGCGGTCTGGATCGTGGGCAGCAGCACGGCCATGGTCAGGACGACGATGGAGATGCCGTCGAGGAAGCAGCCTAGGAGGATGTAGAACACCGCCAGCGCCACCAGCAGCATGCCGGGGCTGAGGCCGAGCGAACCGATCCATTCCGCCAGGTGGCGCGGCAGGCCGATGTAGCCCATCGCCAGGGTGAGGAAGGCGGAGCCCGCCAGGATCAGCGCGATCATGCAGTACAGCCGGGTGGCGCCCATCAGCGCGGCGATGAAGCTCGCCTTCGTCAGCGACTTCTGGCTGGCGGCGATGAGCAGGCTGCCAATCACGCCGATCGCCGCCGCTTCCGTGGCCGTCGCGATGCCGGTGTAGATCGAGCCGAGCACGCCTCCGATGAGCAGGATCACCGGGATCAGGTTGTGCGAGGCCTGGATCTTCTGGATGAAGCTGGTCTTGAGATCGGCGGGCGGGATCTTGTCGCGGTTGAGCAGCGACCACAGCACGACCCAGCCGATGAACAGCGAGGCCAGCAGCATGCCCGGCAGCACGCCGCCGATGAACAGCTTGGAGATCGAGACGTCGGCGGACACGCCGTACACGATCATGATGATCGAGGGCGGGATCAGCAGGCCGAGGGTGCCCGCACCGGCCAGGGTGCCGAGGATCATCGATTCCGGATAGCCGCGGCGGGTGAGCTCGGGCATCGCGATCTTGCCGATGGTGGCGCAGGTGGCCGCCGACGAGCCCGACACGGCCGCGAACAGCGTGCAGCCGATGATGTTGGTGTGGAGCAGGCGACCGGGGAAGCGCTCCAGCCACGGTGCGAGGCCCTTGAACATGTCCTCGGACAGCTTGGTGCGAAAGAGAATCTCGCCCATCCATAGGAACAGCGGCAGGGCGGTCAGGGTCCAGCTCGAACCGATGCCCCAGATGGCCACCGCCATGCCGTCGCCGGGCGCGCGCGGGGTGAAGCCGAGCATGCCGAGGATGCCGATCGCCATCAAGGCGAGGCCGATCCAGACGCCGCCGGCGAGCAGGACGATCATCAGGCCGATGAGTAGTGCCGCGATTGTCAGTTCCATAGCGCGCTCCTTATTCCATGCGGGCGGCTTCGTCGCTCGCACCGGCGAGGCGACGCGGCTTGTGGCCGAGGGTGGTGAGGACGAAGTCGTCCGCCAGCGCGACCAGCAGCATCACCGCACCGAAGGCCATCGAAAGCTGCGGGATCCATAGCGGCGTGGCGTCGACGCCCTGCGAGATCTCGTCGAACTCGTGGGATTGCCAGGCCAGGCGGACGGCATACCAGGCCAGCATGGCCGCCACCGCGGTGCCGGCGGCGAGCGAGAACCACTCCAGCGCCGCACGCAGGCGCGGGCCGACCCGTTCCAGGACCAGGCTTACGCGGATGTGCTCGCCGTGCTTGAAGGTATAGGCGAGCGCGAGGAAGCCGCAGGCGGCCATGGCGTAGCCGGCGTAGTCGTCGGTGCCGCGCAGGTAGATGCCGAGCGGCCGGGCGACGATGCCGGTCGCCACCATCACGAGCGTCGCGATCATGCCGACTGCGGCGAGCGCGCCGCACAGGCGGTAGAGGGAGTCGAGAAGCGTCCGCATGGCGGCCTCCGGTCGATGATGAGGGCCCGGTTGCCCGGGCCCTGCGGGTTGCACTTACTTCGACTTGCGGTAGGCGTCGAGGATCTTCTGGCCGTCGGCGCCGGCTTTGTCCACCCACTCCGCGGTCATCTTGTCGCCGACCTTGAGCAAATCGGCGCGCAGCACGTCCGATGCCGGCAGCACCTTCATGCCGTTGGCCTTGAGCTGGTCGATGTACCAGGCTGTTTTCTCCTCGGAAACCTTCCAGCCACGTGTCTCGGCGGCGGCCGCGGCGCTTGCCAGGGCCTTCTGGCTTGCCGGATCGAGCGCATCGAAGGCCTTCTGCGAGACGAACACGATGTTCTTCGGCAGCCAGGCCTGGACGTCGAAGAAGTAGTCCAGCTGCTCCCAACTCTTGGAGTCGTAGCCGGTGGAGGACGAGGTCAGGTTGGCGGACACCACGCCGGTGGAGATCGCCTGGGTGAGGTCGGCGGCCTGCACGGTGACGGGCTGCGCGCCCATCAGCTCGATCATGCGGGCGACGGTCGGGCTGTAGGAGCGGACCTTGACGCCCTTGAGGTCGGCCATCGAGGTCAGCGCGGTCTTGGAGTAGATGCCCTGCGGCGGCCACGGCACCGAATACAGCAACTTCAGCCCGTTCTTCGCCAGCCGGGCCTCGACCGCGGCGCGCGAGGCGTCCCACAGCTTGCGCGACTCGGCGTAGCTGGTGGCGAGGAAGGGGACGGTGTCGAGGGCGTAGAGCGAATCTTCGTTGGCGAGACTCGACAGCAGGAGTTCTCCGATCTGCGCCTGGCCGCCCTGTACGGCACGCTTGATCTCGTTGGCCTTGAACAGGGCGCCATTGGGATGCACGGTGATCTTGAGCTTGCCGCCACTGGCCTGGGCGACCTCGTTGACGAACTGCTGGATGTTCTCGGTGTGGAAGTTGCCGATCGGATAGGGGGTGGGCATGTCCCAGCTGGACTCGGCGTGTACGGCGCCGGCGATGCCGAGTGCGGCCAGCGAGCCGACGACAGCCTTGAGGATGCAGTGCTTTACGGTCATCTGGGTGTTCTCCGGTGAATGGACGGAAGGATCGGATTCGGGAGTCGAATCGAACGGTGAAACCGAAGCGACGGGAACGCCGTTGTTGAAATGTTGAGATTTTCTCTATAAATTGTCAACAAGACGTTTATGTTTGGATAGAGAAAAGTGATGAACAAGTCGTCGGAAGGCTCCCTGAAAGGCAGCGGCCGCATCGTTTCCTCCGATCATCTGGTGTCATCGAAGTCACCCGAGCTGTCGGAGTTCGAGTTCGGGCTGATCATCGCCTGGCATGGCTTTTCGCGCTGGATGATGCGCTGCATGACCGCGGCGGGGGTCAAGGACATGACCCCGATCGACGTCCTCGTGCTGCACCACGTAGCCCATCGCGACAGCGAGAAGCGGCTGGCCGACATCTGCTTCGTACTCAATGTCGAGGACACCCACGTGGTGACCTACTCGCTGCGCAAGCTCGCCGCCCTCGGCCTGGTGCAGAGCAAGAAGCACGGCAAGGAGGCGTTCTTCGCCACCACCGACAAGGGCCGCGAAATCTGCCTCGCCTATCGCGACGTGCGGGAAGCCTGCCTGATGCCGGGTTTCAGCGGCACCGAGGAGGACAACGCCCAGATCGGCGAACTCGCGCGCCTGCTGCGCACGCTGTCCGGCCGTTACGACCAGGCGGCGCGGGCTGCCTCGACCTCACCTCTCTGAGCTTCAAAGGAGCAATTCCATGAGCCTGCGCCTGCTCGATGCCGGCGATGCGGCCTTCACTGTCGAGTTCGGCAACGCCATTGACCCGGCGCTGCTGGCATCGGTGAATGCGCTCGACGTCGCCATCGCCCGCGAACACGCAGCGTGCCGCCTGCCGGGCCTGATCGAAACCATGCCGACCTTCCGCTCGCTGACGGTCTTCTTCGATCCGCTCGTCACCGGTCGCGGGGCGCTGATCGACGCGCTGCAGCCGCTGCTTGCCGCCGCCGAGCATGCGGTGCCGGTCGAAGGCCGCCATTGGTGCCTGCCCGCCTGCTACGGCGGCGAAGCCGGTCCCGACCTGACCGAGACGGCACGGGCCATCGGCGCCAGCGAGGACGAGGTGATCGCGCTGCATTGCGGCACCGAATACCGCGTCTACATGCTCGGATTCCTGCCCGGCTTTCCCTTCATGGGCGACGTGGCCGAATCGCTGCGCCTGCCGCGCCGTGCCGAACCGCGGGTGCGGGTGCCGGCAGGCAGCATCGCGATCGCCACCGGCCTGACCGCGATCTACCCGTGGGAGAGCCCCGGCGGCTGGCATTTGCTCGGGCGCTGCCCGGTTCCGCTGTTCGATGCGCGTCGCGCCTCGCCCTCGCTGCTGGCGGCCGGCGACCGCGTGCGTTTCGAGCCGGTGGCGATCGAGGAGTACCGGCGCATCGAGGCGGCGCTGCAGTCGGGCGAGATGGACCCGCAGCAGTGGCTGGGCGACGCGCCGGGCGCGGACGCGGTGGAGGCCGCCCGATGAGCGCCGCGCCCTCGCTGGAAGTCGTCGCCCCGGGCGCCTATGCCTCGCTGCAGGATTTCGGCCGCCGCGGCTTTCGTCGCATCGGCGTGCCTTGGGCGGGCGTGCTCGACGCGCGTCTGATGCGCATCGCCAATGCGCTGGTCGGCAACGCCGAGGGCGCGCCGGTAATCGAGTGCTTCGACGGCGGCCTGCAGCTCGCCGCCCGTGGCGGCGCAGTGCGCCTGGCGGTGGCCGGCGACGCCGTGGTCGAGGTCGAGGGCGCGGGCGAACGCCGCGCGCTGGGGTCCTGGCGTTCGGTGACGCTTGCGGAGGATGAGGTGCTGCGTATCCGCCGTCTCGATCGCGGCCGTGTCGCGGTGGTCGCCGTCGAAGGCCTCGCCCTGTCCATGGTCATGGGCAGCGCATCGACTTATGCCCGCGCCGCACTCGGCGGAGTCGATGGCCGCGCGCTCGCCGCGGGCCTGCACTTGCCGGCGAGGGCGGCCAGCGGCGGCAGCGAGCGCATGCTGCCCGATCCGCCGCGACCCGATGCCGGCCCGATCCGCGTCGTGCCCGGCCCCCAGGCCGACCACTTCTCCGCCGCCACGCTGGCCGCGTTCGTCGACGGCGAATATCGGGTCACCACCGACGCCGACCGCATGGGCGTGCGCCTCGAAGGCCCGGTGCTGGCGCATGTCGGTGCGCGCGAGATCGTGTCGGACGCGACCGTGCCGGGCTCCATCCAGGTGCCGGGCAACGGCCAGCCCATCGTCCTCCTCGCCGACGCCCAGACCGCCGGCGGCTACCCCAAGATCGCCACCGTGATCGGCGCCGACATTCCGCGCCTGGCAGCGCGACGGCCGGGAGAGGCGGTGCGCTTCGCCATGGTCGAGGCGGTCGAGGGCGAGCGCATCGCGCGTGCGGCCGAGGCCGAGACCCGCGCCCTGGTGGCCGGGGTGAAACCCTTGCTGGCCGGCGGCATCGACGAAGCCGCGCTTTATTCGTCAAACCTGGTCGGAGGCGTCGTGCACGCGCTGTCGGCCGAATATCGTCCGCTGCCCGATGTCGAAACCGGCACGAGCAAGCAATCGAACTGAGGTTTCAGCCATGAAGATCAATCTCAACGCCGACCTCGGCGAATCCTTCGGCGCATGGAAGATGGGCGAGGACGAAGCCCTGCTGCAGGTCGTGCGCTCGGCCAACATCGCCTGCGGCTTCCATGCCGGCGATCCGCTGGTGATGCGCAACACCGTGCGCAGCGCGCTTGCCGCCGGGGTCAGCCTCGGCGCCCACCCTGCCTACCCCGACCTGCAGGGCTTCGGCCGGCGGCAGATGAAGATGGCCCCAGCCGAACTCGAGGCGGCGGTGATCTACCAGGTCGGTGCGCTCGCCGGCATGGCGGCGGCCGAGGGCGGACGCCTCACCCATGTCAAGCCGCACGGCGCGCTCAACAACCAGGCCTGCGAGGACGCGGCGCTGGCCGACACGGTCGCGCGCGCGGTGCGCGCCGTCGATCGGGAGCTGATCCTGCTCGCGCCCGCGCTGTCCGAGCTGTGCGCGGCGGGCGAGCGCGCCGGCCTGCAGGTGGCGGCGGAGATCTTCGCCGACCGCGCCTACACCGACGCCGCCACCCTGGTGGGGCGCGGCCAGCCCGGTGCCGTCATCCATGATCACGAGGCCCTCGTCGCCCACGTGCTGCGCATGCTCGACGCCGGCGGCATCGTCGCGCAAAGCGGCCGCGTCCTGCCGACGGTGATGCACAGCATCTGCGTGCACGGCGACACCCCGGGTGCGGTGGACAGCGCCCGCCGGCTGCGCGGGGCGCTCGAGGCCGGCGGCTGGCGGCTGGTGACGCTGCCCGGCGCGCTCGCCGCCTGAGGCGCAGTCTAGGGTCTTTCGCGCGAGGCACGGATGCCAGACTCCGCACCGTCCAGGCTGCACGGCCTGATGCAGCGCTTTCCCCGCGCCGGTCGGCTCGAGGTGGTGCTGCTGCGACCGGCCCGTCGTGCAGACGTGCGGGAGGTCGACAGCGCCGTGGCGATCGCCGACCATGGACTGGCGGGCGACCGCAAGACCGCGCGCCCGCCCGGCCCGGCCGGCGCCGGCAAGCGCCAGGTCACGCTGATCCAGGCCGAGCACCTGCCGGTGATCGCCGCCCTGCTTGGGCTCCCGGGCGTTCCGCCGGCGCTGCTGCGGCGCAATCTGGTGATCTCCGGGATCAATCTGCTCGCCGCGCGCAGCCTGTTCCGCGGCGAAGTGCTGATCCTGCGCGTCGGCGCCGAGGTGGTGCTCGAGGTGAGCGGCCCCTGCGAGCCCTGCTCACGCATGGAGGAAGCGCTCGGCGCCGGCGGCTACAATGCGATGCGCGGCCATGGCGGGGTCACGGCGCGGGTGCTCGCTGGCGGGACGCTGCGTCGCGGAGATGTCGTCCTTTGCGAGGCGGGTGGAGAAATGGACCAGCCGCCCGCTTGAGCGCTGCGGCCCGGATCAGGGCGCGAGATCGGCCGGGCTGTCGACGTCGCGCAACACCCCCTGGTCGTCGGTGTCCATGAGCCGGAGATCGGCGTCACGCAGCAGCTCGCGGGCGCCGCCGTCACCGCTCAGGGCGCCGAGACGGTCTCGCCAGGCGGCACCGAAGGCGACCGGATGCCCGCGCCGCCCCTGGCAAACCGGCGCAGCGACCGCCTCCGGCGTGTCGATGAGCGCGGCCACGGCGGCGACGGTCTCGGGTCTCAGCCAGGGCATGTCGGCCAGGGCAAGCACCCAGCCCGCCGCGGCGGCGGTCTCGCGCACGGCGTGGGCGAGACCGCTACCCATTCCGAGTTCCGCCGCCGGGCACTCCAGCACCGCGCAGCCGGCCTCGCGCAACCAGCGCATGCGCTCCAGGCTGCCAGGTCGAACCACGGCGATGCTGCCCGGCAGCGCTGCGCACAGGGCGCGCGCCGAATGCCACAGCAGCGGGCGGCCATCGGCGAGCGGCTGTAGCAGCTTGTCGCGCATACCCCCGGGGTCGAAGCGCCGGCCCAAGCCGGCGGCGAGCAAGATGCCCTGCATCAGCGCGCTGCGCAGGCGGAAAGGGTATCGACGGCGAGGTCGAGTGCGGTCCTGGCCTCACCGGTGTTGCAGGCGGCGCGGGTGTCGATGCCGTTCTTCACCGCCACCAGCTCGGCGGCGATAGACACCGCGATCTCGCCCGGCGTGCGGCTGCCGATGTGCAGGCCGGCGGGGCCGCGCAGCGCGGCGACCTGTTCGGGGCCGAGATCGAATTCGCGCAGGCGCTCGCGGCGCAGCGCGTTGCTGCGGCGCGAGCCGAGCGCGGCGACGTAGAACGCGGGCGAGCGCAGGGCCTCCATCAGCGCCAGGTCGTCGAGCTTGGGGTCGTGGGTCAGCGTCACCACCGCGGTGCGTGCGTCGGGGCGCATCGCCAGCACCACGTCGTCCGGCATGTCACGCGTCAGCGTGGTGCCGGGCACGCGCCATTCGTCGGCGTACTCCGCGCGCGGGTCGCATACGGTGACGGCGAAATCGACGCCGAGGGCGATGCGCGCCAGGCTCGCCGAGAGCTGGCCGGCGCCGATCAGCAGCAGGCGGTGGCGTGGCCCGAACACGCTGAGCAGGGAATCACCGTCGCAGTGCACGCCCTGCCCCGGCGTCGCCGGCGCCAGGCTGCTTCGACCGTTTGTCAGGTCGAGGCGCCGCGCCACCAGTTCGCCGGCGGCCAGGCGGGCGAGCAGGGCGTCGAGCGGCGCGGGATCGGCCAGGGGTTCGAGCACCAGCTCCATCGTGCCGCCGCAGGGCAGGCCGAAGCGGCGCGCCTCGGCGGCATCGACACCGTAGCGCGCCAGCTGCGGCCGCGGCGGCATGCCTTCGCCTTCGAGGCGGCGGATGAGATCGTCCTCGATGCACCCGCCCGACACCGAACCGGCGGCGTGGCCGTCGTCACGAAGCGCGAGCAGGGCGCCCGGCGGTCGCGGCGACGAACCCCAGGTGCGCACCACGGTGGCGAGCATCACCCGGCGGCCGGCCGCGAGCCAGTCGCGCGCGCGGACAAGCACCTCGAGGTCGAGACTGTCCATGAGCCGTGCGCCTCAGGCCTCGAGCCGCTCGCCGATCGGCAGCGTGCGGATGCGCTTGCCGGTGGCGGCGAACAAGGCGTTGGCCAGCGCGGGCGCGATCGGCGGCACGCCGGGTTCGCCGACGCCGGTCGGCTTTTCCGCCGAGGGCACGATGTGCACCTCGACCGCCGGCATCTGGTCGATGCGCAGCACCGTGTAGTCGTGGAAGTTGGACTGCTCGACGAGGCCGTCCTCGAGCGTGATCGCGCCCGAAAGGGCGGCGGCGAGGCCGAAGCCGATGCCGCCTTCCATCTGCGCGCGGATCACGTCCGGATTCACCGCGATGCCGCAATCCACCGCACACACCACGCGGTCCACGCGGAAGCTGCCGTCGGCCTCGACCGTGACCTCGACCACCTGGGCGACGTAGCTGTGGAAGGATTCATGCACGGCGACGCCACGACCGCGCTTGCCGGCCTGCGTGGGCGGCAGCGGTTTGCTCCAGCCGGCCTGCTCGGCAACGAGCTGCAGCACGGCCGCATGGCGCGGGTGTTCGGCCAGCAGGGCGAGCCGATAGGCCACCGGGTCGGCGCCGGCCGCCGCGGCCAGTTCGTCGAGGAACACCTCGGTGGAGAACGCCGTGTGGCTGGAGCCGACCGAGCGCCACCATTGCACCGGCACCTTCACCTCTGCATTGGTCGTGTGCAGGTCGACGTCGAGGTGGGGAATCGCGTACGGCAGGTTGGACGCGCCTTCGACCGAGGTCGCATCGACGCCATCCTTGATCATGATCTGCGCGAACGCGGTGCCTGCCATGATGGACTGGCCGACGACGCGGTGCGCCCAGGCCAGCGGCTTGCCGTCCGCGTCCGGCGTGGCGCGCAGGCGGTGCAGGTAGAGCGGACGGTAGTGGCCGGCGCGCATGTCGTCCTCGCGCGACCACACCAGCTTCACCGGCGCGCGGCCGCCGATCGCCTTGACGATGTGCCCGGTCTCGAGCACGTAGTCGGACTGTGGATTGGCGCGGCGGCCGAAGCTGCCGCCGGCGTACAGCATGTGGATCCTGATCTGTTCGGGCTTGAGGCCGAACAGATCGGCGAGGGCGAACTGGTCGCCGGTATGGAGCTGCTCGCCGTTCCACACCTCGCAACCCTGGGCATCGAGCCGCATGACGCAATTCATCGGCTCCATCGCGGCGTGGGCGAGGAAGGGCAGCACGAACTCGGCCTCGAGCACCTTGTCCGCCCGCGCCAGCGTGCCCTCGGCGTCGCCGTCGCGACGGGCGACCGCGCCGGGGGTGGCGGCGAGCCGGCGGTAGTCGGCGACGATGCCCTTGCTGCTGCCGCGGTAGGCGGCCGACTCGTCCCAGTCCAGCTTCAGCGCGTCGCGCCCCTTTTTCGCCGTCCAGTAGTCGCCCGCCAGCACCGCGACGCCGGTGGGGATGCGCACGACCTCGGCGACGCCGGGCACGGCACGTGCGGCGCTGTCGTCGATGTTGCGCACGGTGGCGCCGAAGCGCGGCGGATGGGCGACGACGGCGACGAGCATGCCGGGCAGCTTGACGTCCTGGGTGAACAGGGCGCTGCCGGTGGTCTTGGCGACGCTGTCCGTGCGCGGGACGTGCTTGCCGATGAGGGTGAAGTCCTTCGGATCCTTCAGCCTCACCTGCTCGGGCACCGGCAGGCGGGCCGCGGCCTCGGCGAGCTCACCGAAGCTCGCGCGGCGCGAGCTCGCCTGGTGGCCGACGACGCCGGCCTTGACCGTAAGTTCGGTGGCGGGCACCTGCCAGCGCTCGGCCGCCGCCTGCACCAGCATCGCGCGCGCGGCGGCGCCAGCCTGGCGCATCTGCTCGAAGGAGTTGGCGATGGCGGTGCTGCCGCCGGTGCCCTGGGTCGGACCCCACAGCAGGTTGTTGTAGCGGCTGGCGTCGGCAGGTGCGCCTTCGACGACCACCTGTTCCCATGCCGCGTCCAGCTCCTCGGCCACCAGCGTGGCCAGGCCGGTGTAGGTGCCCTGCCCCATCTCGAGGTGCTTGGCGATGACCGTCACGCTGTTGTCGGCGCCGATGCGGACGAAGGCGTTGGGGGCGAAGGCGCCCGCGGCAAGCGCATCGGCAGAGCCGGCCATGCCCGGACCTGCCGGGCCGGCGGCGCGCACGCCGGGGATGACGAACGCCAGCGTGAGGCCGGCGCCGGTCTTGAGGAAGTCGCGGCGGGAGGCGTTGTGGATGCGTGCGTTCATGTCGCGCTCCTCGAGCCCAGGGCCTTGGCGGCTTCGTGGATG
>JBFGZP010000089.1:0-10637 GCA_041586695.1 Thauera sp. | reverse complement strand
GTTCAAATTCACTGTTCTTGGCCCTCAGGTTGGTTCAGGAAGAGGTGAACTCGAACCGATCAGAGCTGGAACGGGTTGGCGAAGGCGAACATCATGGCGATACCGACGCCGATCAGGAATGCAGCGTCGATCAGACCGGCCAGCAGGAACATCTTGGTCTGCAGCGCGTTCATCAGTTCGGGCTGGCGGGCGGAAGCTTCGAGGTACTTGGAACCCATGATGCCGATACCGATACAAGCACCGATAGCACCGAGACCAATGATCAGACCGGCAGCCAGAGCAACAAAACCCAGAACGTTTTCCATGACAACTCCTTGTTGGGAAGGTGAGGTTAAAAACTAGTGCGACGAAGAAACGCTTAGTGACTCTCGTGCGCCTGACCGACATACACCAGGGTCAGCATCATGAAGATGAAAGCCTGCAGCGTGATGATCAGGATATGGAAGATCGCCCAGACGGTACCGGCAACCACGTGACCGACGAAGCCGAACACCGTGGCGGTACCACCGAGAAGCGCGATCAGGATGAAGATCAGCTCACCGGCGTACATGTTGCCGAAAAGTCGCATGCCGTGCGAGATGGTCTTGGCGAGAAACTCGATCATCTGCATCAGAAAATTCACCGGATAGAGCAGCGGATGGCTGCCGAAGGGGGCGGTGAAGAGCTCATGCACCCAGCCGGAAATGCCCTTGATCTTGATGTTGTAGAAGATGCACAGCAGCAGCACGCCGATCGACATGCCCAGCGTGGCCGAGAGGTCGGCGGTCGCGACGATGCGCTGGTAGGCGTGAGCGGGATCGCCGCCACCGGCAGCGTAGATGCCCTCCCAGATTCGCGGCAGCAGATCCACCGGCAGGAGGTCCATGGCGTTCATCAGGAAAATCCACAGGCCCACGGTGAGCGCGAGCGGGGCGACGAACCTGCGCGACTCGGCGCTATGCACGATGCCCTTGGCCTGGTCGGCGACCATCTCGACGAGGATCTCGACGATGCCCTGGAAGCGCCCGGGCACGCCCGAGGTCGCCTGGCGTGCCGCCAGCCACAGGACGAACACCGTGAGCAGACCGATCGTGATCGAGTAGAACATCGTGTCGAGGTTGATCACGCTCCAGTCGACGATGTTTTCCTGCGCGTGGCCGGTGTTGTTGAGATGCGTCAGGTGATGGACGACGTATTCGGAAGCGGTGGGAGCGTGCCCTTCTGTAGCCATGGTCAGGTCTCTACCAAAAATGCAAACAAGTTCGCCTTAAGCGCCAGAATGAGACCGATCATGAGGGCCCCCCAGTGGAGGTCCGGATATACGGCCCATGCCAGCACCAACAATCCCACGGTCGAGGCGATCTTGATGAACTCGCCCGCGACAAAGGCAGTCACACTTGCCGTGCCCGTCTTGCGCGAAATCGCGCTCAGGCGCATGGCGAACATCCAGCTCGGCAGCACACAGGCAAGCCCAGCGCAGGCAGCAGACACTGCACCGCGAAACCCGAAGAACAGGGCAGAGATTGCCACAGCCAGGAGCGTCGCCGCCAGCTGCATAAGGACTGCTTTAAGCATCGGTTACTGCGCCAGCACACCGAGGGTGTCGGCGACCGCCAAAAATCCCGCGAATACTAGGGGTTAACAAAAGCGATGTCAAACTGCGGTTGCACCGCAGCATAAACACACCACATACTTGCCTATGCACCTGGAACATGGCGACTCGCTGCCGGCCCAGCCGACACTTCTGCGCGCACGGCGCTTTCTGCCGCTGTTCGTCACCCAGTTTCTCGGCGCCTTCAACGACAACGTTTTCAAGAACGCGATAGTGGTCCTGATCGCGTTCGGCACGCTCCGCGCCGGAGACATCTCCCCCGCGCTGGTGCTCAACCTGTGCGCGGCGGTCTTCATCCTGCCGTTCTTCCTCTTCTCGGCAATGGCCGGGCGGCTCGCCGACAGCGCCGACAAAGCGCTGATCGCACGGGCGACGAAGCTGCTCGAGATCGCGGTAATGGGGCTCGGCATGATCGGCTTCACGACAGCGAACCTGCCGCTGCTCTTGTTGGCGCTGTTCCTGATGGGCTCGCAGTCGACGCTTTTCGGCCCAGTGAAATATGCCCTGCTGCCGCAGCATCTGCACGCCGAGGAACTGATGCGCGGCAACGGCTGGATCGAGGCCGGCACCTTCGTCGCCATCCTGCTCGGCACCGTCGGCGGCGGCCTGCTGGCTGCCGGCGGTGCCGCGGCTGCGCTGCCGATCGGGCTGAGCTGCCTGGCCATTGCCGGCGCCGGCTACATCGCCAGCCGGAGCATCCCACCGGCGCCACCCGAGCCGGGGGCCGCACCCCTCGGTTTGGGTCGGCCGCTGGCCGACACCCTGGCCATCCTGCGCCTCGCTCGCGCGGACGCCGCGTCCTGGGCCGCGGTGTTGGGGATCTCGTGGTTCTGGTTTTTCGGCGCCACCTTCCTCACCCTGCTGCCCATCTACACCCGCGAGTGGCTGGCGGGCGACGAGACCGTAGTAACGCTGCTGCTGGCGCTGTTTGCCATCGGCATCGGCCTCGGCTCCCTGCTGGCGGCGCGCTGGTGCCGCGGCCGGCCGCGAGCGCTGGTCGTGTGCACCGGGGCGGCGGGGATGTCGCTGTTCGCGCTCGACCTGTGGTGGGCCACGCCGCCAGGTACCGCCACGGTCTTGCACACGGCGGCGGATTTCGTCGTCCGTGCGGACAGCATGCGCATCGTGGCCGATTGCCTGCTGGTGAGCATCAGCGGAGGCTTGTTCTCGGTGCCGCTCTACACCTGCGTGCAACAGCGCACCGCCCTGCCACAGCTCGGGCGCATGATCGCCGCCATCAACGTGATGAACGCGCTGTTCATGGTCGGCTCGGCCGGCTTCGCCGCCGCCCTGATCGTTGCCGGCGCCAGCGTGCCGGAAATCTGGCTGGCCACCGCCGCGCTCAATGGCGTGATGATCACCCTGCTGGCGGGGCGCTGGCGACTCCTGCGCCCCGCCTAGTTGCCGCGCAGGCGGCCGAGCAGGCCGTCGAGCTGGTCGAGGCTGCCGAAGCGGATGCTGATCTCGCCCGCGCCTTTCCGGCTGGCCTTGATCTTCACCGTCGCGCCGATCGAGTCCGCAACCTCCTCCTCGAGCCGCAGCAGGTCGCGATCGACCGCCGCCGCCGCCTTCTTCGGGCGAGGGTTGAGAGTCTGCTGCACCAGACGCTCGGTATCGCGTACCGACAGCTGTCGGGCGGCGACCACGTTCGCGAGCTGGATCTGGTTCGCGCCGTCGAGCGGCAGCAGCGCACGCGCATGACCCATGTCGATGTCGCCCGCCATCAGCAGTTCCTGCACCGGCCTGGCCAGATTGAGCAGGCGCAGCAGGTTCGAAGCGGCGGGGCGGGAACGGCCGACGGCATCGGCCGCCTGCTGGTGCGTCATCGCGAACTCGTCGATCAGGCGCTGGATGCCACCGGCCTCCTCGAGCGGATTGAGGTCCTCGCGCTGGATGTTTTCGATCAGCGACATCGCCAGCGCGGCTTCGTCTGGAATATCGCGCACCAGGCAGGGCACCTCGGCGAGACCGGCGATCTGTGCCGCGCGCCAGCGACGTTCGCCGGCGATGATCTCGTAGGCGTCGTCCCCGATCGGGCGCACGAGAATGGGCTGCATCACGCCCTGCACCTTGATCGAGGCTGCCAGTTCCTCGAGCGACCCCGGATCCATGCGTGTGCGCGGCTGGTACTTGCCCGGCTCCAGCGCGATGGTGGCGATCGCCTGCAGCTCGCCCTTGTCCGCTTCGTCGTCCTGGTTGGCCGCCAGCAGGGCGTCGAGGCCGCGGCCGAGGCCCTTGAGTTTGGGTGGGGTCATGTGTGTCCTGCCGGCGCTCAGAGCGCCTTTATCCGGTCGATCAATTCTTCGGCAAAGACCATGTAGGCCTGCGCCCCCTTGGCCGCCTTGTCGAATACCACGCCGGGGATGCCATGGCTGGGCGCCTCGGCAAGGCGGACGTTGCGCGGCACGATGGCGCGGAACACCTTGTCACCGAAGTGCGATTCGAGCTGGGCCGATACCTGCTGCTGCAGCGTCACGCGCGGATCGAACATCACCCGCAGCAGGCCGATGATCTTGAGGTCGCGGTTGAGATTGGCATGCACCTTCTTGATCGTGTTGACGAGGTCGGACAGCCCTTCGAGCGCGTAGTACTCGCACTGCATCGGGATGATCACGCCGTGGGCGCCGCACAAGCCGTTCAGCGTCAGCATCGAAAGCGAGGGCGGGCAGTCGATGAGGACGAAGTCGTATTCCGCGTCGAAGGCCTTGAGCGCATTGCGCAGACGCTTCTCGCGGTTGTCGAGGTTGACCAGCTCGACCTCGGCACCGGCGAGGTCCCGGTTCGCCGGCAGCAGGTCGTAGCCGCCGGTCTCGGAGGTGACGCGGACGGCCGCGAGATCGGCCAGGCCGACCAGCAGGTGGTAGACCGAGGTCTCCAGGCTGCGCTTGTCGATTCCGCTCCCCATCGTGGCGTTGCCCTGCGGGTCGAGGTCGATGAGCAAGGTGCGCTGGCCGGACTGATGCAGGGCGGCGGCGAGGTTGACGCAGGTGGTGGTCTTGCCCACCCCGCCTTTCTGGTTGGCGACGCAGAAGATTCGGGCCATGTTCGGCTTCAGGTTGTTCCGGTTGAAGGGCACACGCGCGGCGCGCGCGACCCGCAGTTTAGTCCATTGCGGCGGCGCAGCAGACGCGCGCCGCAATTGTCGGTGGTCGCGGTGACCTCACGCGCGGCGGATGACCAGCAGATGACGCTCGGCGGCGAGGCCGGGCACCTTCAGCACATGCACCTGGCTCACCGCCCATCCCGCGGGCAGCGCGGCCACCTCGTCGACCGGATTCACGCCCTTCATGGCGTAGAGCGCTCCGCCGTCGGCGGCGAGGTGCCCGGACAGGCGCACGAAGTCGGCCAGGCTGGAGAAGGCGCGCGAAATCACACCGTCAGCCGCCCCACCCGGCAGGCGGTCGGGCTGCACGTCTTCCACCCGCGCGTTGATGACGCCAAAGTTGCCCAGCTGCAGCTCGATCTTCGCCTGCTGCTGGAAACTCGCCTTCTTGTTGACCGTCTCGATCGAATTCACCAGCAGGCCGCCGTGCACGATCGCCAGCGGAATCCCCGGCAGGCCGCCGCCGGAGCCGATGTCTGCCAGCCGGCTCAGCTTCGCGACGTGTGGCAGCACCGCGAGTGAGTCGAGCAGGTGATGGGTGACAAGCTCGCGCGGATCGCGGATCGCGGTGAGGTTGTACACCCGGTTCCACTTGAGCAGCAATTCGCCGTATGCGACGAGGCCGTCGACGGTTTCCTGCGGCAACGCCAGCCCGAGCGCGGCAATGCCCGCGACCAGCTGGTCGACATGGGGGCCCAGCCTGCCGCTCATGCCCTGCGCCGCGTAACGGTAGGGGCGGGCGCCTCGGGCGCGCCAGCGGCGGCCCGGGCCGCGAACTCATGCCGCTTCAGCCATACCAGCAGCAGCGAGATCGCTGCCGGCGTGACGCCCTGCACGCGGCTCGCCTGGCCGATCGTTTCCGGCTTGTGCACATTGAGCTTCTGCTGCACCTCGCGCGACAGGCCGCGCACCGCGGTGTAATCGACCTCCGGCGGCAGCCGGGTGGACTCGGCCTGCGCCTGCTTCGCCACCTCTTCCTGCTGGCGGTCGATATAGCCCTGGTACTTGGCCGCGATCTCGATCTGCTCGACAACCCGAGGATCGGTTTCCGGCACCTCTGGTGCACCGGGCAGGCCCATCAGCGCGGCATAGCTCGTTTCCGGCCGGCGCAACAGATCGAAATAGCGGTATTCGCGCTCGAGCGCCTTGCCCACGACGCGCTCGGCGGTCTCGGCAGGGATGCGCTCCGGGTGAGCCCAGGTCGCCTTCAGGCGCGCAGTTTCGCGCTCGATGGCGTCACGTTTGACGCAGAACGAAGCCCAGCGCACATCGTCCACGAGGCCGAGTTCGCGCCCCTTCTCGGTCAGGCGCAGATCGGCGTTGTCCTCGCGCAGGCTGAGCCGATACTCCGCGCGCGAGGTGAACATGCGGTAGGGGTCGGAGACGCCGCGCGTGATCAGGTCGTCGACCAGCACGCCCAGATAGGCCTCGTCGCGGCGCGGGCACCAGGCCTCGCGCCCGCGCACCTGCAGCGCCGCATTGGCGCCGGCGAGCATGCCCTGCGCAGCCGCTTCCTCGTAACCGGTGGTGCCGTTGATCTGGCCGGCAAAGAACAGGCCCGCGATCGATTTGGTCTCGAGGCTGCTGCGCAGGTTGCGCGGGTCGAAATAGTCGTACTCGATCGCATAGCCGGGACGCAGGATGTGGGCGTTCTCCAGCCCGCGGATGCTGCGCACCACCTGCAGCTGCACGTCGAAGGGCAGCGAGGTGGAGATCCCATTCGGATAGATCTCGTGTGTTTCCAGGCCTTCGGGCTCGAGAAAGATGTTGTGGCTGTCCTTGTCGGCGAAGCGGTGGATCTTGTCCTCGATCGACGGACAGTAGCGCGGGCCGACGCCCTCGATGACGCCGGAATACATCGGCGAGCGCTCGAGGTTGGCGCGGATGATGTCGTGGGTGCGCACGTTGGTGTGCGTGATCCAGCATGGCAGCTGGCGCGGATGCTGGCTCGCGGCGCCGAGAAAGCTGAACACTGGAACCGGGTTGTCGCCCGGCTGCTCCTGCATCGCGGAGAAATCGATCGTCCGTGCGTCGAGCCGCGGCGGCGTGCCGGTCTTCAGCCGCCCCTGCGGCAGCGCGAGCTCCTTCAGGCGCCGGCCGAGCGACACCGCCGGCGGGTCGCCGGCACGCCCGGCCGAGTAATGCTCCAGGCCGACGTGAATGAGGCCGTTGAGGAAGGTACCCGCCGTGAGCACCACCGCGGGCGCCTCGAAGCGCAGCCCGATCTGGGTGACGACGCCGGTGACGCGGTCGCCGACCACGGTGAGGTCGTCCACCGCCTGCTGGAACAGGCACAGATTGGGCTGGTTCTCGAGACGACGGCGGATCGCCGCCTTGTACATGACGCGATCGGCCTGGGCTCGGGTGGCGCGCACCGCCGGCCCCTTGGAGGCGTTGAGGATGCGGAACTGGATGCCGCCCTCGTCGGTGGCGGCGGCCATCGCGCCGCCCAGCGCATCGACCTCCTTCACCAGATGGCCCTTGCCGATGCCGCCGATCGACGGGTTGCAGCTCATCGCCCCGAGGGTCTCGATATTGTGCGTCAGCAGCAGGGTCTGAGCACCCATGCGCGCGGCGGCGAGGGCAGCCTCGGTCCCGGCGTGACCGCCGCCGACGACGATGACATCGAAACGGGTGGGATACAGCATAAGGCGCTCCGCGCGGCAGGCCTTGGTGGAAGGGCTCGGATTCTACGCCGTTGGCGCGCAAAATCCTAGCGGATCAGGCCGATGTTTCACGAAATAAGCATGTTGAAACATGGGTTTATTAATGGCGCCGCCAAGCGGAAGAGACTGCGCCGCGATGCGGGCGCCGAACTCCGCACGGCCTCGCCACGACCCGCATCGCGGCCTCAGTCCGGCTGCGCCGCCGCGGCTGCCGGCCCAGCGCCCTGCGACCGCCGGGCCGGTAGCGCCTTGACGTGCACATCGCGCTGCGGATAGGGGATCGTGATGCCGGCCTCCTTGAACAGCTTCCAGATCGCCAGGTTCACATCGGTGCGCACGTTGCCGATGCCGTTGCCGGGGTCGTTGATCCAGATGCGCAGCTCGAGCAGGATGCCGTTGTCACCGAACTCGAGCATGCGCGCTGCCGGCGCCGGGTCGGCGAGAATCCGGAGAGAGGACTTGGCGGCTTCGAGCAACAGCGCCATGGCCTGCTCGGGGTCGTCGTCGTAGCTGATCTGCACCGGGATGCGCACCCGAGTGTTGGGATCGCTGTAGCTCCAGTTGATCACTTCGGAGATGATCAGGTTCTCGTTCGGAATCAGGCGTTCGACGCCGTCGCGGTCGCGCACCACCACGTAGCGTGCGCGCAGCTCCTGCACCCAGCCGTATTTGGACGAGTCGGCGCCCACCGAGATGACGTCGCCGGGCTTGATCGAACGGTCGAGCACGAGAATGAAGCCGCTGATGAAGTTGCTCGTGATGCGCTGCAGGCCGAAACCGATGCCGACGCCGAGCGCGCCACCGAACACCGTCAGCGTGGTGAGATCGATGCCGACCGCGTCGATGGCGACCAGGAAGGCGAGCGCGATGAGCAGGAACTTGCTGAACTTGGCAAACGCCACCTGCAGGGTGGGCGTCATGTGCGGCGAAGCGCGCATGCGTCGCTCGATGACACCCGAGATCCAGAATGCGAGCGTCAGCAGCAGCGCGATCATGCCGATCAGCTTGATCGTCGACAACAGCGAGATGCGCGAGCTGCCGACGTTGAACGCGAACTCGTCGAGGGTTTCCTGGACCGCCGGCAACCAGCCCACCAGGTGCAGCGCCACCATCGCCCAGATGCCACCCGCGATGATGTTTTCCCATGCCTTCACCGCCGGCGTCACCGGAAAACCCTTGCGCAGCACGTACACCAGCAGCCGGATCGCAGCCAGCGACAACAGCAGCGGCACGACGACGTCGAGCACACCGGTCGACGACTGCATCGCGCTCAGCGCGCCGCGCCCGATCAGCACCGTTGTCAGCATCGCCACCGGCAGCATCACGCGCTGCAGGGTCCGCAGGGTGAAGCGACGCAATCCGGCCCGCGCACTGGCTTCGGTCTTGATACGCAGTGTGTCGCCGACGAGGCGGCGAAGCAGCCAGGTGCCGAGCGCGGCGACGGCGAGGACGATGATCTGGTGCAGCAGGCCGGGAGTGAGCAGCGCAGCCAGCAGCTGCGGCAGCTGATCCAGAAGGGCCTGTATGCGCGACTCCATAAACGCTCCTGTCGTGGATTGACGACCCGGGGACGCCACCGGCGGGTGCGGCCTGGCTCATGCCGGCCTGATCGGACTGAAAACGAGTGACGGACGGCCCGGCATGCGGGTCACCGGAGTCGATGCCGCTACACCGACCGGAATGCCGCTGCTCGCGTGAATGGACCGCGATTCGCCGAGGACCGCACGCACGCCGGCTTGCATGTCAGGTCGTCGCTCGGCAGTACACACCGCGATACGATCTAGCTTGTGCCGAGCAGCCACTGCCGGAACTGCGCGATCATCGGCCGATCGGCGGTCGTCTCCGGGCTCACCAGATAGTATGCGTATCGCGACGGGATCGCCACATCGAAGGGGCGCACCAGGCGTCCCGCCTCGATATCCCGGCGCACCATCGGGTCGAGGCCCAGCACCACGCCCAGACCGTCCATGGCCGCCTCGAGGGCGAGGCTCGAGTTGGAAAAATGGGGACCGCGCCCGGGATCGACGCCCTGCACCTTCGCCGCCCGCAACCAGTCGGCCCAACTGACCCGCTCGGACCGGCCCATCGTCGTGTCGTCGTGCAGCAGGGTGTAGAAGCGCAGGTCCGACGCGGTCTCGAGCGGATGCTCGCCCTTGAGCAGATCGGGATGGCAGACCGGCACATAGGAGACCTCCATCACCAGGTCGGTTCGCATGCCCGGGTAGCGGCCCCGGCCGAAGCGCACCTCCAGGTCGACGTCGCCGTCCCGCAGGGCGACCAGATCGGCCTCCACGTCCTCGGCGTCGGGCGCATCGACGGTATTGGCCTCCGCCCCCAAAACAAGATCGACGCCCGGGTGCAGGTCGCTGAATCGCTGCAGACGGTGCACCAGCCAGCGCCCGGCGAAGGCCGGCGGCACCGTGATGCGCAAATGGCGCGAAGCGCCGCGCCGCGCCACGCCTTCCACCGCAGCGGCCAGAGAGGCGAAGCCCGCGCTGACACCGGGCAGCAGGCGCTCGCCCGCCTCGGTCAGTTCGAGCGCACGGGTGAGCCGACGAAAGAGCGGCGTACCCAGGTGGGTCTCTAGCGACTTGATCTGCTGGCTGACCGCGGCCGGGGTCACGTGCAATTCCTCGGCCGCCTGCTTGAAGCTCAGATGACGGGCCGCAGCCTCGAAAACACGCAGGGATTGAAGTGGGGGCATGACTTGGGCCATGCATACAGTTTAGCAAAACTAATCTGTCGCATCACAAATCATTGCTTGTTGCAGTGCACAACGCCGCGTAGATTCGCTACCAACGTCACCGCCCGACACAGGGCGCGAGACTTCACACGGAGAACATCATCATGCCCCGCAGCTTCGACAGCTTCGATCGACTCAACAGAACCAGCGCGACGATGGACACACAACGCTATCTCGCCATCGCCAGTGAATTGCGCACCGCCACTCTGGCCCTGTATCTCAAGCGTTTCATCGACGCCACCAATGGCGCCCTCACCCGCGCTGCACAGCGGATGAATCGCCGGCCTGCCCTGTACTAAGGCATCGGCGCGCGGCGTCCAGCCGCGAGCGCAGGCGGTGAGGCAAGCCACCATCGCCCGATTCTGCCGTGTCGCCAACGCGGCGAACATCAAAGAAAATGCCGTCCAGCCGGGACTGGACGGCATTGATGCCGAGGCGCGCCCTTTTTCGGTTCAGCGCAGTCAGTGGCGTATCAGGCGGCCTTCTTGCCACGCGCCGGCTTGGCCTTGGCCGCGGCGGCCACGTTGGCTTCGG